>JAHEMB010000412.1:808-4599 GCA_024643915.1 Rhodothermaceae bacterium
CGCGGGGGGCGTTGCCGGGCTTTGTCTCGCCGCTCGCGCCCGAGGAGTTGGCGGGGCTGGCGTGCGAGGAGGAGGTGACGGCCCGCCTCGTTCTCGAAAAAGGCGGTGACTACCCCTGGCAACTCCGCTACGGCCCGTTCGACGAGCAGGATTTCGCCGGGCTGCCCCAGACGCACTGGACGCTCCTCGTGCAGGAGGTGGACCGCCACGCCCCCGCCGTCGCCGACCTGCTGGAGGCCTTCCGCTTCGTCCCCAACTGGCGGCTCGACGACGTGATGGCGAGCTTTGCGGTGCCGCAGGGCGGGGTGGGCGCGCACGTCGATAACTACGACGTTTTCCTGCTGCAAGGGCTGGGCCGCCGCCGCTGGCAGATCAGCCACACACCCCTCGCTGAAAACGAAGAGATGCTCGTGCCTGACCTCGACGTGAGCATGCTTGCCGACTTCTCGCCCGACGAGGACTGGGTGCTCGAACCGGGCGACCTGCTTTACTTGCCGCCGCGCCTGCCGCACTACGGCGTTGCCCTGGATGACTGCATCACGTACTCCATCGGTTTCCGCGCGCCCTCGCATGCTGACCTTGCCTCGGGTTTCCTCGGGCACGTCCTCGAAACGCTCGACCCCGCCCTCCGCTACGCCGACCCCGGCCTGAAGCCGCCCCGCCACCCTGGCGAGATCCACCCCGAGGCGCGCGCCACCATCCGGGCAGTGCTTCGGCGTCTGGTCGAGGACGACGAGGAGATCGACCGGTGGTTCGGGCGGTTCATCACCCTCCCGGCGCGGGGGAGCTATCCGGTGCCGCCGGACGACACAATCACGGCGCGGGCTCTGCGGGCGGTGCTGCGAGCGGGTGGTCAGCTGCGGCGGAGCGCCGTGCCCCACTTCGCCTACGTCACCCAGCCCGATGGCGGCGCCGACCTCTTCGTAGCGGGCGAAGCGTACGGCCTAGATCCCGACCTCGCCTACGCTGCGCCCCTCCTCACCGGCACCGCTGCTCTGGATGGCGACACCCTCGCGCCCCACCTCGGCGATGCGGATTTCGTCGCGCTCCTGGCCGATCTGGTGAGCGAGGGTTTTCTGATCGTACAGGAAGCGGAGGGATGAAGCGTTGTTGCAACATCTGGGCGAGGGCGCGGCTATTTGGGGCGCGATTTGCGATATTCGGCGTTGCATTGAACGAAACCCGCCGGGTGTTCAAAACCCGACGGGTTTGTTGGTTCTATTAACCAAACCTTGAGACGGACCCTTGTTTGACTGGATCTACGACCCCCAGGCGTGGATAGCACTGGGGACGCTGACGGCCCTGGAGATCGTCCTCGGCATCGACAACGTCGTCTTCATCACCATCCTCAGCGGCAAGCTGCCCGAGGAGGAGCAGGCGCGGGCGCGGGTCATCGGCCTGGGCGTGGCGCTCGTTTCCCGGCTCCTCCTGCTGTTCTCCATTTCGTGGATCATGCAGCTCACCCAGCCCTTTTTCGAGGTGTTCGACATCGCCATCTCGGGGCGGGACCTGATCCTGCTCCTCGGCGGCCTCTTCCTCGTGGCCAAGAGCACCCACGAGATCCACGACAAGCTGGAAGGCGAAGAGGAGCATTCGAGTGGGCGCACCGCCGCCTCGTTTGCCAGCGTCATCTTCCAGATCATGCTGCTCGACCTCGTCTTCTCGCTCGACTCCGTCATCACCGCCGTAGGCATGGCCGAGCACCTCGCGGTGATGGTCATCGCCGTGGTCATCGCCGTCATCATCATGATGATTTCGGTCAACGCTGTGGCGGACTTCGTGCATAAGCACCCGACGGTGAAGATGCTGGCGCTGAGCTTCCTCATCCTCATCGGTGTGATGCTCATCGCCGAGGGCTTCCACCAGCACATCCCGAAGGGCTACATCTACTTCGCGATGGCCTTCTCCATCCTCGTCGAGATGCTGAACCTGCGGCTCAAGAAAGCCTCGAAGGGGCCGGTCGAGTTGCGTAGCCCGATGCGCGAACAGGTGCGCGGCGACGCGGGGGCGGCATGATCGGGCCGTGGGACAAGGTGGAGAGCCGGGCGCGCGGTGAATACAAAGTGTTTTCGGTGCGCGAGGACCAGCGCCGCTCGCCCACGACGGGGCGCGAGCACACGTTCTACGTGATCGAGACCAGCGACTGGGTGAACGTGATTCCGGTCACGCCCGAGGGCCGGCTCGTCTTCATCCGCCAGTACCGGCACGGCACCGAGGATGTCACACTCGAAGTGCCCGGCGGCATGGTCGATGCCGAAGACGCCTCGCCTGCCGTGGCGGCCCGCCGCGAGCTGCTGGAGGAGACGGGCTACGACACCGACCGGCTCGTCTACCTCGGCGCGGTGGCGCCCAACCCCGCCATCCAAAACAACCGCTGCCACACCTACCTCGCCCTCGACGCCCGCCTCGTAGCGGCGCAGCGCCTCGACGGCGCCGAGGAGATCGAGGTGACGCTCGTCGATCCCGGCGACGTGTCCGGCCTCATCGTCGACGGTACGATCACCCATGCCCTCGTCGTCTGCGCTTTTTATCTTTACGATGCGTACCGAAGAATGAATCGATGAAACGAGGAGACGAAGAAACGAAGAGGGTTCAATCTGAACCGCTCGTCGAGTCCTCGATTCTTCGTCTCTTCGATTCTCTTATAGCCTTCCCCTTTTCCCCCATTCCTGCTCTCCATGTCTCCTCGCCCGCCGCACCATAGCGCCCCCCGGCACTTCGACCTCTCCGTGCGTGACCGGTTCGGGAAGCAGCGGCTGCGCGGGTGGCGGCTGCGGCTCTACGAGATCATCTTCGAGAGCGACGACCGTGCCGGCAAGGCGTTCGACCTCGCGCTCATCGTCGTTATCCTGCTGAGCGTGGGGGCCGTGATGCTGGAGAGCATCGACGCGGTGGAGCGGGAGTACGGGGCGTGGCTGCGCGTGGCGGAGTGGGTCTTTACGATTCTCTTTACGATAGAGTACGTGCTGCGGGTGATCTGCGTGGGGCGGCCCCTGCGCTATATTTTCAGCTTCTTCGGCCTGGTCGATCTGCTGGCCGTCATCCCTACTTACCTCAGCGTGCTTATTCCCGGCGCGCAGTATTTGCTCGTCATCCGGCTGCTGCGCGTCCTGCGTGTTTTCCGCGTCCTCAAGCTGGCCACCTATCTGAGCGAGGCGAGCGTCCTGGTGACGGCGCTGCGGAACAGCCGCCGCAAGATCGAGATCTTCATTTTCGCCGTGCTCACGCTCGTGGTCATTCTCGGCTCGCTCATGTACCTCATCGAAGGGGCCGAGAATGGGTTCACCAGCATCCCGCGCAGCATCTACTGGGCCATCGTCACCCTCACCACCGTCGGCTACGGCGACATCTCGCCGCAGACGAACCTCGGGCAGACGCTCGCAGCCGTCATTATGATCATGGGCTACGCCATCATCGCCGTGCCCACCGGCATTGTCACCGCCGAGTTGACGCAGGCGGGCGCCGCAGAGCGCGAGGCGGCGCGGACGGTGGAGGACGGCACGCGCGCCCTCGTCTGCCCTCGCTGCTACGCCGCCGGCCACGATGACGACGCCCGCCACTGCAAGCACTGCGGCGCACGGCTGTAAGGAGGGGAATGGGAGAAAGGGGGCGTGGGAGCGTGGGCTGCCTCGCCTTGTTGTTAAGGGTTCAAGAGCACTTCAACGGCCTGCACGAAAGCCTCCACGTCCGCGATCAGGTCGAAGGCAGCCTGCCCGTCGAACACGCTCGTCGCGTCGTAGTCCGCTTTCAGCCGCATGTCGGAGGCATAAGGAAGGGCCTTGCCTACCGCC
>JAHEMB010000413.1 GCA_024643915.1 Rhodothermaceae bacterium
GATCAACGTCGAAGCCAGCGCCATCGCGAGCTACGTCGATGAGGTCGTCCTTGGCAAAGCGGGCGCGGTGCTGCCGAAGTTGGTGGAAGCGGTCGAGAGGGTGCGTGTTTAAATGGCAAATAGACCCGCCGGGGTTTGGAAACCCGACGGGTCTGTATCTCGAAAGAACGAATGCAATTCGCGCAACCGGAATGGCTGGTGCTGCTCCTCCTGGTGCCCCTGGTGGGGGGCTTGGCGTGGTGGCGACGCCGGGGGCGGCAGGGGTTGCGCTATAGCAGCGTGGCCCCGGCCAAAGCCGCGCCGAAGACGCTCGGCGCACGCCTGAGCGGGCTACCGGTGTGGCTGCGCATGGGCGCCCTCACGCTCGCCATCCTCGCCCTCGCCCGGCCCCAGCAGCGCGACGTCGTCCTCGAACGCTTCGCCGAGGGGGTAGACATCATGATGGTGCTCGACACTTCCACCTCGATGCGCGCCCAGGACTTCCGCCCCAATCGGTTCGAGGCGGCCCGCGACGTGGCTGCCGAGTTTATCCGCAGCCGCCTCTCCGACCGCGTCGGCCTCGTCGTGTTTGCCGCGAAAGCCTTCACCCAGGCTCCTCTCACGCTCGATTACAGCTTCCTTCTGCGGATGCTCGACGAGGTCGAGGTCGGCATCATCGACGATGGCACCGCCATCGGCACGGCCCTGGCGATGGCCGTCAACCGCCTCAAGGAATCCGTGGCCGAGAGCAAGGTCATCATTTTGCTGACCGACGGGCAGAACAACCGGGGCGAGATCGACCCGGTGACGGCGGCGGAGGTGGCCGCCGCGATGAACGTGCGCGTGTACGCCGTGGGGGTGGGCGCCTACGGCGAAGCGCCCTTTGTCATCGACCACCCGTTCGCCGGACGACAGCGGCAGATGGTGCCCGTGGAAATCGACGAGGAGATGTTGCAATCGGTGGCTGAGAAGACGGGCGGGCGCTACTTTCGCGCCACCAACCGGCAGGCCCTCCGCACCATCTACGCCGAGATCGGCGAGTTGGAGAAAACCAAAGTCGAAACGCGCAGCTACACCGACTACGACGAGCGCTACCCCCGTTTCCTCTGGCCCGCCTTCGGACTGCTGATGCTGGAAATCCTGCTATCGACGACTGCCCTCAGAAAATTTCCGTGAGGGGTTGTCGGTTTCTTGCCTTCGGACCGACAACCGACAACCATGAACTTTCTTCATCCCGAATATTTCTGGGCGATGGCTACGGTGCCCCTCGCGGCGGCCTTGCTGCTGTGGGCGGTATGGCAACGGCGGCAAGCCGCCCGGCGCTTCGGCAACACGGCGCTCGTGGCGAAGCTGGCGACAGTCAGCCCCCGGCGGCGGCGGTGGAAAGGCGCGCTCCTCGTTGGGGCCGTCTTCCTGCTGGCGGCGGCTCTCGCCGGGCCGCGCTTCGGCACCAAAATGCGTGAGGTCAAGCGTGAAGGCATCGACCTCGTCATCGCCCTCGACGTCTCCCTCTCGATGACAGCCGAGGACGTGGCGCCCAGCCGCCTCGAACGTGCTAAGAACGAGATCAAGAAGCTCCTCGGCGAGTTGAACGGCGACCGGGTGGGCCTCGTCATCTTCGCCGGCGACGCCTTCATCCAGTGCCCCCTCACTACCGACTACGGCGCCGTCCGCCTCTTCCTCGACGTGGCCGCGCCCTACCTCATCCCCACCCCCGGTACCGACTTCAGCGCCGCCCTCCAGACGGCCCTCCAGGCCTTCGACGTGCACGAGGCCGAAGACGGCGAGGCGCGCACGAAAGCCCTCCTCTTCGTCTCCGACGGCGAGAACCACGTCGCCGAACTCGAAGAGGTCGTTACCCGCGCCAGGGAAGCCAACGTCGCCATCTTCGCTGCGGGCGTGGGCGAGACGGCGGGCACGTCCATCCCCCTCTACCGGAACGGCCGGCGCGTGGGGCTCAAGAAGAACGCAGCGGGCGAGGTGGTAGAGACGCGGCTAGAGGAGACAAGCCTCCAGGCCCTCGCCGGGGAGGGCGCCTACTTCCGCATTGCCCGCACCTCCAGCTCCCTCCCCAAAATAACGGCCTCCCTCGAACGTTTAGAAAAGACCGAGTTCGACACGGAGCAGTTCGAGGAATATGCCGAGAAATACCAGTGGCCCCTCGCCCTGGCCCTCCTCCTGCTCCTCGCCGAACGCTTCGTCGATGACCGGCGTACTACCCGCGTGGGAGAAAGGGAGAGTGGGTGAAGGGAAGATATTTTCCTCTCGTCCATACCCAGAAGAAATATGACGACACGCTTCATCATAGCTTTCTTGCTGCTCTCTGCTGCTGCGGCAGGGGGGGAGAAAGACGGGCGGCGGGGCAACGCCCTGTACGCCGAGGAGCAGTATGCGGAGGCCGCCGACGCCTACCGGGCGGGCCTCGCGGCGCTCGAAGAGGGCGCGCGCGGGCCGGTGGCCTCCGGGCTATGGAACAACCTCGGCAGCGCCCTCCACCGGCAGGGTCAACTCGACGAGGCGCAGCAGGCCTTCGCCCAGTCGCTGGCCGCCGCCGAGAGTGACCCGACTTTTGCGCGCGCCGCCTACAACGCCGGCAACACCGCCGTCGCCCAGCAAAACCTCGACGCCGCCCTTGAACACTATCAACGCGCCCTTCTCGCCAATCCCAACGACGAGGCCGCCAAGTTCAACTACGAGTTCGTCAAGCGCAAACAAGATCAACAACAGCAAGGCGACGGCGAGCAGAACGAAGAACAGAACGAAAACGAGGAGCAGAACGAGGACGGCCAGAACGAGCAGGGCGACGACCAGCAGGAGCAAGATCAGCAGGGTGAACAGCAGGAAGACGAGCAGGATCAGGGACAGCAGCAGCAGGATCAACAGAATCAGCAGCCCGAGGATCAGCAGGGCGAACAGCAACCCAACCAGCAGCAACCGCAGCCGGACCCGAATGACCTCAGCCGCGAGCAGGCCCTCCGCATCCTCCAGGCCCTCGAAAACGACGAGGAGCAGCTCCTCCGCGAAGTCAAGAAGCCCGACGCCTATGGCCGCCGCGTGGAGAAGGACTGGTAATGTGGCTCCCTACTTTTCTTGAAGTCGTCCCCGCGTAGGCGGGGACCCAGAAAAAGCCTTCGACCTTGCCTGGATTCCACAATCGATATTTTACCCTGCTCTCCCTGATCCTCCTCGCACTCGCCCCGGCGGCGCGGGCGCAGGACCAGGAGGTGCACGTGACGGCGACGGTGGAGGAGACGACGGTGGGGACGGAGGAGACGGTCGTCTACTCACTCGCCGTCGAGGGCGCGTCGTTCGGCGACATCGAGGTGCCGGGGCCGCCGGAGACGGAGGGGATGGTGCTGCTGCAAGCCACGCCCAGTACCCAGCGCAACATCACGTTCATCAACGGCGTGATGCGGCAGAGCATCGGCTACCAGTGGCGGTTTCGCCCCGTGCGTGAGGGCGCGGCGCGTTTCAAGCCGCTCACAGTGAAGATCAAAGGCGCCTCGTACGAGACCGACGCCATCCGCCTGACCGTGGTGCCGCAGGCCCAGCGACCGCAGGGCGCACGCCGCACGCCCTTCACCACACCCAACGCCCGCACCGTCCCGTCCCGCCCGGACGGCGAGGCCTCCCGCGTCGACCCGAAAGACCTGTTCATCCGCGCCATCCCTAGCGCTCGCCGCGCCTACCAGAACGAGCAACTCACCATCGACTACCAGCTCTTCTTCCGCGAGGGCATCCAGATCCGCCAGAGCCGCCTGGCCGACTCGTGGGATGCCGAGGGCTTCTGGCGCGAGGACCTGGAGGTGGAGACGCGTCCCATCCCCCGCTCCGTCGTCGAGAACGGGCTGCGCTACAACATGATCACGCTCAAGCGCGTGGCCGTCTTCCCCACGCGGACGGGCCGCCTCCGCATCGACCCGCTACGGATCGAGACGGAGGTCTTCAAGCCCTTCCGCTCCTCCGATCCTTTCGATCAGCTTTTCTCGCTCCGCAGCCAGTTCGAGCCGGTCGAGTTGGCTTCGCCCCCGGTGGTCGTAGAGAGCCTGACCCTACCCGACGGCGCGCCGCCTTCGTTTAACGGCAGCGTGGGGCGTTTCCGGATGGATGTGAACGTGGAGGGGACCGACGTGGAGGTGGGCGAGCCGGTGCAGGTGACAGTGAAGATCGCCGGCACGGGCAACCTCGCCCTGATGGAGGGGCCGGCGTTCGAGCCACCGAGCGTCTTCGAGCGATATGATCCTCAGGTGGGCGTGCAGATTGACCAGACCGGGCGGCGCGTGGAGGGATCGAAGACGTTCAGGCAGGTGCTCGTGCCCCGCTCCAACGGTACCTTCGTACTCCCCGCCCTTGCCTTCTCCTACTTTGACCCGCAGGAACGCGCCTACCGCACGCTCCGCTCCAATCCGACAACCGTGCACATCACCGGCACGGCGGCGGCCCCCGCCCTTGCCGGCACCACACGCGACGGCCTCCCCGTGGATGACATCGCCGGCCCGCTCACCACGGCCGAATGGCGCCGCACCGACCGGACGCCCCTCTACCGGAACCCCTGGGCCTACGCGGCCCTCGTCTTCCCCGCCCTCGCCGTCGCCGGGCTG
>JAHEMB010000414.1 GCA_024643915.1 Rhodothermaceae bacterium
AGCGGATCTGGTCTTCCCAGGCTATGACCAGGAGGCGTGGGTCGCGCAGCAGCGCTATGCCGACGCTCCGTGGGACGACCTGGTGCAGCAGTGGCGTCTGATGAACCTCCACCTGGCGCGTGTGATGGCCGCCACGCCGGAGGCGGCGCGTCTGCGACCCCGCGCGCAGCACAACCTCGATGTGATCGCGTGGCGCACCGTGCCCGCCGGCGTACCGACAACCCTCGACTACTTCATGGCCGACTACGTGGGGCACCTGAAGCATCACCTGGTCCAGATACTTGGCGCCACCGGAGTCGAGCTGGGTGCCGGCGACCCCTAACGCAAGCCGACCGCCCCCGCCCTTACCCTCCTGGTTTCACCGCCCTGATCGAATACATCAGCGGCACCGCGATCCCTATCCGCTCGAAAAGATCCGGCGCCACCTCCTTGACGAACGACGGAAAAGGATACGTGCTGTACGGAAACTCGTGCAAGAACTCCAGCCGCAGCCCGGCCTCCAGGAGAGCCGTCACGACCTCCCCCACCGAATGCGGCCAGTTGAATTCGTCGAGCGTCACATCGGTCGCCGGCGCAGCGTAGGATCCTTCTGCTTCAAAGGCAAGGGGTTCGGCCTGTTCGAAGTAAGGGTAGGCGAACTGCTCGCCCGCCTCGTCGAGCATCTCGCCAATGGGGTGGAACTCCAGGAGGTAGAACGTGCCGCCGGGCGCGAGGCAATGCGCCACGACTTCGGCCCAGCGCCGTACGTCCGGCAGCCACGGCAGGACGCCGTAGGAGGTAAAGACAATATCGAACTTCTCGTCCAGCACCTGTGGTAACGCAAGCACATCGGAGCAGATGAAGCGCGCCGGGAGGTCCAGTTCGTCGCTGAGCTTGCGAGCGAGGGTGATGGCTTCTTCGGAAAAATCGACGCCGGTGACACGGGCGCCCAGGCGTGCCCACGAAAGCGTGTCGAGCCCGAAGTGGCATTGCAGGTGCAGGAGGGATTTGCCCGCCACGTCGCCCAACTCTTTCCGCTCCACGGGTTTCAGGGTGAGCTTACCCGCTTTGAACCCTTCCACATCGTAGAAAGCCGACTTTTCGTGCAGCCGCGTCCAGGCGTCCCAGAGGGTGCGGTTCGATTCGATAGGGCGCATTCTCTTACCGAAAAACGCGGGGAGGTTATGTGGCGAGGTTCGCTTCTCGGAACCAGTCGAAGCTCCAAATCCGAAATCCGCCACGAGGCGAAGCCGACTGACGTGGTAAATCCGAAATCCGAAAGGTGCCTCGTTGGAATCTTGGGTTTTGGATTTTGGAGCTTGCTCTCAAAAGAGTTAAGCGAGGGCTTGAAACTCCCACGGCTGCACCTTCAGGTCGGCCTGGGAAAGCCGGTCCGGGTGGAGGGCGGCGGCCAGCAGTTCCACCGTGCGGTACAGGCCGGGGCCGGGGCGGTTGAAATAGACGTTGCCGTCGAAGAGGAAGACGCGGCCTTCGCGGACAGCATGGAGGTCGGACCAGCCGGGGTGGTCGGTCAGGTAGTGGAGGTCACGGCCCGTCGCCTCCAGGGTGAAGCTGCACGGGCTGAGGACGAGCACGTCGGGGTCGGCCTCGTGCAGGTCGTCCCAGAAGAGACGGGGGGAGCGGGCGCCCGGTTCAGCCAGGACGGCCCGGCCCCCGGCCCGGTCCACCACGTCCGGCACCCAGTGGCCCGCCGTCATCAACGGCGCCACCCACTCGATGCAGGCCACGGTGGGGGCGTCTGCGGGATTCTCTTTCATCGGCAGGCCCAGCCGCGCGCGGAGGGTGCGGAGGCGTTGCTCGCCCTTCGCCAGAAAGGCCATCGCGGCTTCCATACGCCCAATAGTCCGGCCCAGGCGCAACGCGGCGTCGAGCACATCCTTGAGCGTGGCCGGCTGCATGGAAAAGAGGCGGGGCCGCGCGCCGATCCAGTCGGCGAGGGCTGCCTCGAGTTGGGATCGGGAGACGGCGCACACGTCGCACTGCGACTGCGTCAACACTACATCGGGGGAGAGATCGCGGAGGCGTTCCAGATCGACTTCAAAGGGACAGAGGGCCTCGCGCAGCCGCTGCTGCATGTGGGCGTCGAGGTTGGCTGCATCGCCGCCGGCAGCGAAGGCCGGGCGGGTGACGGCAGGCAGGGCCTCCATAGCAGGCGGATGATCGCAGGCATGGGAGCGGCCTACGAGGTCCGCCGCCCCGCCGAAGGCGCAGACCCACTCGGTGGCGGCGGGCAGAAGCGAGACGAGGCGCATACGCTGCCCTCGGGCGAAAGGTGGGACGGGCGGGCTTCTCCCCCTTACCCGGTCAACGCCCTGGGGTTCGCTACTTTCTTTACGGTTTGTTTATGGGCACCTGACCCGGTTTTTTCTTTACTTCTGTAACCGAAATTACGCAGGCCCAAGGGCTTGTGACGACATCGGAAAGAGGAACGTTAGGATCGAACGCATCCTGAAGCACGGCGTACCCTGTCCCACTCGCGCCGTTCCATCGTGTGAAGCATGGAGCCCGCAGTTCTCTTTTTCCGTAGTTCCATTAACGCGAGGGGCAGACCCGTCCCATTCACGAACGGATCACCCCCATCTTGGAGGCGAAAGTATGAACGAAATGATGATGCAGGACGTGACCCTTCAGCAACCTACCTCAAAAAAATTTACCCCTACCTGGAAGCGCTTCCAGGCGCACGAAAACCCCCATCTTCCGGTGATGGTCCTCGATCCCGAGGGCAATGTCCAGCAGCTCACGGCAGCGGCCCGGCGGCTGCTCGAATACCGAACGGACGAGCCGGTGCGCCCCTGTTTCTTCTCTTACGTCCACAGCAAAAATCTCTACCAGGTGATGCGCGATGTGGCGGACATGGTGTGCCACGGCAAAGGGCAGGCGGTGTGGCTGCTGCGCCTGCGCACCGGCCAGAACCGCTGGCGCTGGTTCAAGGCTGAGGTCAGCAACCGACTGAAGGAGGAGGCCGCCATCGCCATTACGCTGCGCGACCTGCAAGACTTGTAGAGTGCCCTGCGCGAGCGGATGGGGAACGATGCTGCCAGGCCGAAGCGCTGTTGCTGAAAGACGGTTGTGCCTTCGTACAAATGTCAAGGGGCGTTCGGCTACTTGCGCCGAACGCCCCTTCTTTATTCTTTCAGCGTGGAAGAAGATCAGGCGCGCGTCAGGAAGGGCAGCTTGCGCCCGGCAGGGCGGACGTAGCCGCCGAAGGTGTCGCGCACGTCTTCGACGCTGATGAAGGCATTGGGGTTGAGGGTGTGAAGCAGGCGGGTGACGTGCGGCACCTGCCGACGAAGCACCACCACGTTAAGGATGTCTACGGGGCTTTCGAGTCCCCGCCCGGTGATCTCGGTCACGGCGAAGCCTTCCTCGCGCAGCAAGCGCGCCGCCTCGCCGCCGCTGCCTATGCCCTCACGGTTGTTGAAGGTTGCACGCACGACGTTGTGCCCGAGGGCGAGCTGCTCTTCGAGCCAGACGCCCACATAGTTGCCCGCCGCAAACCCGCCGGCATAGCCGATCACGTGCAGCGGTGAGTCGAGGTGCTCCAGCGCGGTACCCACGGCCGCCAGCCACACCATTACTTCGAAAAAGCCAATGACGGCGGCGGTCTTTCGGTAGCCGCGCACCGCCATAATCATCCGCACCATCGCCATGGAGACGTCGGTCATGCGGAGTAGAAATATGAGCAAGGCTCCAATGGGAGCCGATAGGATCAAGTCCATACGTGTATCCCGATTTTCTTGCGAAAACGGCCCCTACAGAAAAACGCCGCTCCTCCGTAGAGGTGAGCGGCGCCATGCTGTAGTCCACACCCGATTACTCTAACTTCCCGCTGTAGTTTCGCGCCAGATAAGCGTTTTCAGCGAAGCATCTTGTAGGAATGCGTGAACGCTTGAAGATGAGACGAAGGATTCAACGTAGCTTTCGTCCCCACGTCCCCACGTCCTCAAAGCTGTTTCACCTCGCTGACGACCTTCGAGATGGAGTCTTTCGCGTCGCCGAATAGCATGCGCGTGTTGCTGTTGAAGAAGAGTTCGTTCTCCACGCCCGCGTAGCCGGGGCGGAGGCTGCGCTTGAGGACGATGACCGTCTGGGCATGGTCCACGTTGAGGATGGGCATGCCGTAGATGGGGCTGGCGGTGTCGTGCCGGGCAGCGGGGTTCACCACGTCGTTGGCGCCGATGACGAGGGCCACGTCGGTGTTGTCAAACTCGCCGTTGATGTCGTCCATCTCGTAGAGGTGGTCGTAGGGCACGTTGGCCTCGGCCAGGAGGACGTTCATGTGGCCCGGCATGCGGCCGGCGACCGGATGGATCGCGTAGCGCACCGTCTTGCCCTGCTTCTCGATCAGCTCGCCCAGCTCGCGCATCGTGTGCTGGGCCTGCGCGACGGCGAGACCGTAGCCGGGCACCATGATCACCGAAGTTGCGGCATCGAAGAGCATCGCCACCTCTTCGGGCGACGTCTCCTTGATGTTGTGGTAGTCGCGCGCGTCGTCGGCGATCGTGTCGTCGCCGATGCCGCCGAGCAGCACGTTGGCGAGCGAGCGGTTCATCGCCTTGCACATGATCTTGGTCAGAAT
>JAHEMB010000415.1 GCA_024643915.1 Rhodothermaceae bacterium
TGACGGTCACCATGCCGGATGCAATAGACAGCACGCCGGCGATGCGCGTGACGCGCTTCCAGAAGAACGCGGCAAGCAAGGCCGGCGCCAGCGACGCGCCGATCATCGTGTAGGACACCAGCGCCATTTCGAGAATGGTTTCGAACTGGCTCATCAGCAGGTAGGCGAGTACGCCGATACCCACGATCGTGCCGCGCTGCAGCCAGACGACCTGCGTTGACGTTGCATTCTTGTAGAAAAACGCCTGGAAGATGTCGCGCGTGACGTTCGTCGACGTCACCATCAGGAAAGTGTTGCCGGTCGAGATGATGATCGCCGCACCCGCCGCCAGCAGCAGCGAGCCGATGATGACCGGCAGCTGCTCGAAACCTATGCGCAGGATGATCTCTTCCGCCATGGCGCGATTAATCGAGCCGTCCGCCATGAAAAAGCGCGGAATGAACGCCTCGGCAAACCGCTTGTTGGCCCCGAACGATCCGCTCTCGATCACCACATCGACGGTGCTCTCCCCGCCTACTGTCGCGCGCAGCTTTTCAAGCGCCTGCACGCTCGGGTAATCCTGGGGGATGAGCTTCGAGAGGTCCGTATCGATGCGGAGCTGCATCGCGAAATATAGCCCCGCCGCCGACAGCAGAAAGGCGCCGGCGAGCACCCAGGGGGCCCGCCTTAGCACCGCCTGTATAAAAGGTCGAAGCGACTGGAAAAACCGATCCATCAGAAGTGTGGAGAAGCTAGGAGAGGGAGGGCATTAGCGCGCCGGTAACAGCACGAGGTTATCGAAGTTGACTTCAGAGACCGAGTTTGTATCGTCCGAATCGCTCCAGAGCATGATCGAGATCGGCTCCTCTGGTGGATCCTCATTGAAGAGGCGGCGGTAGTCGGCCACTACGTCGCGGTCGACCGTCTTCCACGCGCCCGTGCCCTCCTTGCCCGAGGAGGCTACCAGCACCTTTAACGGGCCGTGGGTGGCCACCGTGCCCACAGGGAGGGTGGAACTGTAAACGTACTTGATACTACGCGGCCGGCCCAGCCAATCTTGCTTGAACGTGACATAAAGGGCGGCGCCGCTATCGTTCTTTTTCTTTTCGGTCTCCCGCGCGCCTTCGGGCAAACGCAACGCCCGCCAATCCCAGCGCAGGCGAGGGTGCGTGTCGAAAGTCCACTTATAACCTTCACCGTTGGGGCGAATGACCTGCGTGCTTTCATCCTCGGTGAAAACACGGACGAACTTGCGGCCTCCCTCCTCCACAACCTCGAAGTAGTCGCGGTCGCGGTCGAGTTGGCGGGGCACCTGAACGAGCGAGCGGCCCTTCACACGCTTCCACTCGTAGGGCGGCACCCCGGCCTGGTATCCCTCGAAGTCCTCGATGACGATAGGCTTCGCCGCGGGCGCCGTTGGCTGCGCTTGCAGCAGAGGCGTGGCCAGCAAGAAGCCGGCAATAAGAGAATATTTCAACATGGAAAGCATCCGTTAAGCCAGATAAGGGAAGATCTGCACTTATGCATTGTGCAGCGCAGGGTTCTGCCAGGGGCAGCCCCTCATTTTGGCAAAGTCTATGCCAGGGTCAGACGGGCAGGGGCTCCTCTGCCGTTGTTGCCTCCGCGAAGGCATCCGCGTCTACCTGCACGCCGGGTACTGGTTGTACGTCCGCAAATCGATTGAAGAGGCTTACCGCGCCGAAGAGAACAAAGTTCAGCAGCTTGCCGAGCACGCTCGTCGCCAGCAGCATGCCTGCGATGGCCGCTTCCGGAATGTTCATCACCTGCGACAGCTCGACGCCCGCGCCGATGAAGAGCAGGTCACGGTTGGGGACGATGGGGATGCGGCTGACGATGATAGAGGCCGCGGAAAAGGTGAACCAGGCCTGCCACGTCACCTCCGGCACAGCCACCTCCCACTGCCAGATCTGCAAGGCCTGCCCCACCACCAGGCGGACCACATGAATGCCAAAGATTAGCAGCGCCGTCTTTGCCGGCATCGAAAAAAGGTAGCGACGAAACCGGATGGCCAGCACGGCAAGCAGCGCCAGCACGAGGGCGCCCCCAGCAAGGTAATAGGTGTTCGCTCGCCCAAACCAGTCCGAAACATTGATGGCGCCTTCGTAGAGAAAAATGGCCACCAGGGCCACCGCCACCAACGTTGAGGCCACCGATGAAACAATGTTATTGTCCCGGATCGTTGTCAGGATCTCACGGTCTCCCAGCCCCAGGTTTTTGCGCGCCCATGCGTAGAAGTACACCTCGCCCGAGTACCCAATCACGTCTTTGTTGTAGATCCGCTTCTTAACAAAGGTGGGAAAGCTGGCCCACACCTTGAAGTCCCAGGTAACGCGGTAGATGAAGACCTCGGCGAGGGGGAGCGAGAAATAGAGGACAAGAAAGAGGACGTAGAAAAGGGGGTTTGTCGGCAGGGCGCGCCAGATTTCGCCCCAGCCGATCTTGCTCAACTCGAAAGCGAGATAGGCGAGGATGCCCAGCAAAAACAGCCCCCGCGCCACCTGCACCACGAGCCGCCCCTGCTTCGATTGCGCGAAGCCGGTCCACCAACTGTGCAGAGAGGTGAAACCCATGAAGTCGAAATAATGCGTGATGAAGGTGGCGGCGAGCCCATTGCCTGAGCAGCCGCCCCTCTAACGCGAGAAGTCACAAAAAAATCCGGCCGGCCCAGCCCGAGGGATTAGGAATTGATTAAGGCGCGACTTCACACAAGACCTTTCAAAAATCTGATCGGAGACTGCACGGCCGCGATCTTCGCTCACCCGCTGGCCTATCGATGATGGACATTACCAACGCTGCTGCAAGTATCTCGACGCCCGGAACGGTTTATCGGCCGTCGCCCTTGTTAATGCTGCGCAGATAACGTAAAGTGAAGGGGGCTGCTGCGCTTGATAGCGCTCCTTTTCGTTGCCACACACGATGGCTCGCAGGCGAGTTTTTTCCGAAAGGCCGGGGGGCACCGCGACGATGTTGCTTACGCGACGGCAAATCTTGGCGGAGACAGAAGAACGCGTACTGTAGAAATCAGCCATTCATTTCAACGTGCAATGAGACACCCACTGCGGTTCGTGACTTACTTCTCTAGCCTTCTCCTGCTCCTCTTCCTGGCAGCCGCTTTCCCGGCACTGCCGTCGGAGGGGCCGACAACGCTTTTCATCGTGCGGCATGCGGAGAAGGTCGACGACGGCACCAAGGATCCACCCCTCGCCGACGAGGGCCACGCCCGCGCCGAGGCCCTCGCCCGGCTGCTGCGCGACGCTGGCCTCAACGCCGTGTACGCCACCCCCTACCGCCGCACTCAGGAAACGGCGGCCCGCCTCGCCGAACAGTTAAACTTGCACGTCACGACATATGAAGCGCAGGGCGCCGCCCTCGCCGATACGCTCCGGTCGCGGCACACCGGCCAGCAGGTACTCGTCGTCGGCCACTCGAACACGGTGCCGATGCTGCTCAACGCGCTTCTCGGCGCCGAGCGCTACCAGCAACTCGGTGAGATGGAGTACGATGCGCTTTTCGTTGTCACGCTCGCCGAAAACGGAACGGCCGGCGTCGCCCTCCTGCGTTACGGCGACTGAGTGCTGCGAAAACCCGTCGCGCGTTGAATAGGGCGGTGGCAGCGTTGTATCTTGGCCAGGCACCTCTCGCTGTGCCCCCATATTTCTTAACGAAACATCCGCTGCGTCCCGTTTGTCCAGAGGATGACGTGTTTTCAGGCAGTTCTTCGCTCTTGTAAAACAGACGGATAGGACGTGCAAACCAAGTACATCTTCGTCACCGGCGGCGTTACCTCTTCCCTCGGCAAAGGCATCTTCAGCGCATCGCTGGGGCGGCTCCTCGAAGCGCGGGGGCTACGCGTCACGATTCAGAAGCTTGACCCGTACATCAACGTCGATCCCGGCACGATGAACCCATACGAGCACGGGGAGGTGTACGTTACCAACGACGGCGCCGAGACCGACCTCGATCTGGGGCACTACGAGCGGTTCCTGGGCACACCCACCAGCCAGGCCAACAACGTCACCACCGGCCGCGTCTACCTCGAAGTCATCACCAAAGAGCGGGCGGGTGCGTACCTCGGCAAGACGGTTCAGGTCGTCCCCCACATCATCGACGAGATCAAGAGCTGGATGCTGCGCCTGGGCGAGACGGGCGATTATGACGTGGTCATCAGCGAGATCGGCGGGACGGTGGGCGACATCGAGAGCCAGCCGTACCTCGAAGCCATCCGCCAGATCCGTTACGAGGTCGGCAGCCGCAACACACTCGACGTTCACCTGACGCTCGTGCCCTACCTGGCCGCCGCCGGTGAGTTGAAGACGAAGCCAACGCAACACTCCGTCAAGACGCTCCTCTCCTACGGCCTCCAGCCGGACATCCTCGTCTGCCGCGCCGAACGCCACCTCGACGCCGATCTCCGCCGCAAGATCGCCCTCTTCTGCAACGTCGAGCCCCGCGCCGTCATCCAGGCCCTCGACGCCGAGTCGATCTACGAAGTGCCCCTCCTGCTCAAGGAAGAAAACCTCGACGAGATCGTCTTCGAGAAGCTCAACATCACCCCCGAGATACAGGC
>JAHEMB010000008.1 GCA_024643915.1 Rhodothermaceae bacterium
TACTGCGTTCCCTCTATCCCGCCGACGGCGTCGAGGCGTCGCAGTTCGTCGTCCTCGAAGAAGAAAAACATCGTGTCGGCGGAAGCCTGCACGGCGCCATCGGGCTGGTCGTCGTCGCCGCGCAAGTATTGGATGACCTCGGCGTTGGGGCCGACGACGAGGCGCCGCAGTTCGTCGTTCTCGAAGTGCCCGACGAGATCGTGGCCCTTGAGCTGCTGGATGCGGTCGAGGACGGAGTCGCGCTGGGCGGTGAAGGCGTTGCCCCACGCGAAGAGCGAGTCGAGGGTGCCGCCGCGCATCAGCACGCGAAGGGTATCCGCCGTCACCTGCGCCTCCTCGAACCAGGTGATGGGCCTGCCGAAGAGGCGGCTCTCTTCCACCGTGAGTGAGTCGAGGTCGAGGCGGTCGTAGACGACCGAATCGGCTTTAGCGGCGAAATCGCCCTGCCGGATGCGGACGGACCCCACCGCGAAGAGGCGCTGGAGCGAGTCCTGGCGGACGGATTCGAGGGTGAGGGCGCGGACGATAAGCGTGTCGGCGGGCGCGCCTGTGGAATCGACGCGAAGCTGGACGAGGAGCGGGTTGCCACGGACACGGCTTAGGCCACCCTGCTCGTCGTTGTAGGCCCATTGCCCGAAGAGGAGCGTGCGCGTGGTGGTGTCCGCCGGGGCAGCGTCCCCCTCCTCTTCCTCCTCCCCGATGCGCTCGATAAAGACGTGACCGCGCGCGAGCGACACTTCCGTCTCGCGGAAGTATGTCACCGAGTCCGCCTCCAGCATCGTCCGCTCCTCGACGAGCCGCACGTCCCCGTAGAACTCGGCGCGCTTCTCGTCGGACCAGTATTCGCCTCCCCTGCTCGTCAGCACCGCTACGCTATCGACGAGTCGCACGCCCTCCTCGAAGACCGTCCGCTTTTCATCGACAAAATAGAGGCCGGAGGGCGACGTGACGATCACTTCGCCGTCGGAGAGGCGGACGGCGCCGGTGGCCTGCCCCACCTTGCTGCGGCGGTCGTAGAGGACGCGGTCGGCGCGAAGCGTATCGCCCTCGTCCACGATGAGGACGTCACCGAGGAAGAGAATCTCGTCGCGCGAGAGGTACTGCGTGGCGCGGTTGGCGTGGAGGTCGGTGGCGTCCTGCCGCAGACGCACCCGGCCGATGAGGCTGCGCACCTGCTCGCCGGCCACCTGCCCCCCGGTGAGCGAGTCCGCCTGGACGATCTGCACCTGCCGCGTCTTCACGCTGTCCGCCCGCGCCGGAGGTGGCCCGGCCGTCACCCCCTGCGCCTGCGCCCCGCCGACGCTGAGAATCAACAGCACGACGGGGAGAAAGAGACGGAGAGTCGGAGAGCCGGAGAGCCGGAGAGTCGGGGAAAGGGAGAATGGGAGACCGGGGAAGATCTTCCTTCTCCCCCACTCGCCCACTTGCCCTCTCCCCCTCTCTTTCGCAGGTGGTGTGAGAAGCGCCTTGCTATGAAACCAGCGTCCTATCATAGAGCGAAGCACTATTCCTCCTCGATGGTCACCTCGCCGGTGACGCGGGCGATACGGTAGTTATCGAGGTTCTCGTCGGCCACGAGGTCGTAGCCCTGGATGCGCTCGGTGGGCGTGGTGATGCGGACGAAGCCAGGCGTGCGCACCCGCCGCTCGTCCTCGCGCCAGGCCAGGTGCTCGCTTTCGAGCCGCTTGCCCTCGGGCGTAACGACGACGACGTTGCCCTGCGCCTCGAAGCGCCGCTCGCGGTCGTAATAAAACAGGCGGTCGGCGCGGACGGTGGCCGACGAGTCGCCTGCTTCGTCGAAAAGCTGGGCGGTGACGCGGCCAGCGAGGCTGTCCGGGGGGCTCTGGAGGAGGGAGAAGCTGCTGTCGCGCCGTTCGTAGCGGGCGAGGTAGGGCGCTTCGAGGTGCGCGCGGGGAAGCCCGTCCTCACTCACGGCGAGGCGCACGTCCCAGCTCTCCTGGTCCGGCGCCCCTTCGCTCCGCACCGCCTCCATCGTCGGCGCCGCAGCCTGCCGCTCGCAGCCCCCCAGCAGACCGACTATGAGACAACATAGGATGAGCGAAAGCGCCGAAGCATCGAAGAATCGAAGAATCGAAGCCGGACCGGCGTCAACGCCCGCCGCCTCTTTTCGCCGCGTCGTTTCTCCCATTCGTCCTCTCGTCCATTCGTCCATTCGTCTTCTCGTAACAAGCTCCACCAACGCCTCGTGCGCGGGCGGGTTCAGTCAGACCAAAGCCGCCTCGCCCGGCAGCAGCACGGCAAAGGCCGTCTCCACCGCCTCGCCGCAGCCTGCGAGTTCCTCGGCAAACGCGGCGCAGATAGCGCGCAGTTGGTCTGCCGTCACCACGCCGAGGGGCGTGTAGATGCAGGCGGCGACACGCGTGGTGGCGTCGGTGGTTTTGGTGAGCAGGCTGTCCTTGACCGGATTGACGAGGGGCTCCTCCGCCCCATCCTGCACCCGGCAGCCAACGAGCAAGTCTTCCAACTCGATCTCCTGCCCGGCGGAGTTGAAAACGTAGGCTTCACCGGCTTGGCCGAGGCGAAATGTGAAGCGTTCGGCGGCGGCCCGGTCGAGGTTCCAGAGGGAGACGGGCAAGAGGTGGCGGAGGCTGACGTAGTTGCACACGTCTACGGGCGCGTTGATGCGGGGGAAAGCGTCGGGGCGCTGGGCGACACGGACAAGATATTCGCTGGCGGGCTTGCCGCGCCCGGTGGGCTTGTACCGGCCGTTGCGCAGCAGGTCGCGGGTAGCCTGGCGGACGGCTTCTTCCTGTGGCGCGAGGTCGGCCCGGCGCGTCTGGATGAGGGCGGCGAGGCGCGCGTCGAAGCCGGAAGGATAGCGGTCGGTACGGATGCCTTCGGCGCGAATAATACCGAGGGCGGCGTCGGGGCGCGGCACGTTATTTTGGACGTGAATCATTCTAAAGATTTGATTTTTCGCTAGTTTACGGAACCTCGGCGCGAGGCCGTATCTAAACGACCGGCCCTTCGCACGATGTTTCGTAAATTTAGGAAGCGCCCGCGGCTTTACTTTTCGGGGGGTCTGCCGATACACCGGACAAGTCAAAAGCGCTCCCTTAACCTATACCCCTCTGTACCATGGAAACGACGATGAGCTTTGCTGTCGAGCCGCTCAACGATGAAACCGTCATCGTGCGCATCGGCAAGGCGCTCGACTTCCGCAACGCCGCCGACTTCAAGACGGCCTGCCAGGATCAGGTGCGCGACGGTATGCGCAACTTCATCCTCGACTTCTCCGAGACCGGCATCCTCGACTCGACCGGCCTCGGCTCCATCTTCTCGCTTTACCGCCAGGTATCGCCGCTCGAAGGGCAGGTGGTCTTTGCCGCCGTCTCTCGCCCGGTCCAGGTGGTGGTGCAGCTCACGCGCACCTACAAGGTCTTCCGTCAGTTCCCCTCGGTCGAAGCAGCCCGCGAAGCGCTCTCCTAATGCCTACACGTACGCGCAAACGAAAGGGGCGCGACCCGGCTCGACCGCAGCACATCCGGCAAGCACCACCGTCGATGACTTTCGGAGAGTATCAGTTCCGAGATCTCGACGCAGTCATCGACGGTGTGCATGCCCTCTTTGAGCAGTGGCAGCAGGAGATCGGCCCCCACCCCGTCCTCGACGAGATCGCGCTCGAGCAGACGAAGCTGGCCGTCCATGAGTGGATTGCCAACCTCGTCCAGCACGCCGAGTTCGGCGACCGCGAGCCGGAGATCTCCCTCGCGGTGGTGCCCAACGGGTGCGCCTTCGAGTGTGCCATCAAAGACAACTCGGAGGGGTTTGACCTGCACGAGCACCTGCTCGGCAAGTCCATCGAGGAAGCCTTCCCCGAACGGGGTATGGGCCTGCTCATCATGCAGGCGTGCACCAACAACCTGCGCTATAGCAGGCTTGAAGGGGGCGGTCATCATCTTGAGTTCATCGTTTCTGCCGGTTCGGACCCATGGGTGAATATTCCATTCTAGTCGTCGAGGACGAGCATACGCTGCGGCGCCTATTGGAATATCGCCTGGGCAAGCAGTATAGCGTCCGCACGGCGGCCAACGGCGACGAAGCGCTCGACCGCGTGGCCGAGGGCATCCCGGACCTGATCATCTCGGACATCATGATGCCGAAGATGGACGGGTTCGCGCTCCAGGCCAGCCTGCAAGAGCAGAAGAACACGCGCGCCGTGCCCTTCATCTTCCTCACGGCCAAAGCCGACGAGCACAGCCGCCTGAAGGGCATGCGCACCGGTGTGGACGACTACATCACGAAGCCGTTCGACATCGAGCAGCTCCTCTCCCGCATCGAGCGCCTCTTGGAACGAACGAAAATCTTCCAGACCCAGCTCGACGCTCGCATCGGCCAGGACTTCTCGCAGAAGTTGATGCCGAAGAACCTGCCGCGTGTGGAGGGCTACCGCGCCTTCTTCCACAACACCCCACGCGAGCACGGCGGCGGCGACCTCTTCGACTGGAGCGAGGCTTGGCCTGGCAATTACCTCTTCACCATCGGCGACGTGATGGGGAAGGGCTTGCAGGCCAAATTCTATGCCTTCAGCTTCCTCAGCTACGTGCGCGGCACGCTCCACGCCATGAGCAGGGCCACACGCTCGCCCGCCGAGCTGATGAAGCGCGTGAACCAGCTTTTGATGGAGGATCAGGTGATGGAGGAGACGTTTGCCTCCCTCCTGCTGATGCGCTGGGAGCCCTCCCGCAACCTCATCACCTACTCCAATGCCGGGCATTGCCGCCCCATCCTCGTCACCCCCGAGCGCACCGAAGTCGTCTCAGAGAGCGACCTCATCCTTGGCCTCGATCCCAACGCCGACTTCACGGACGAGACGCTGGAGCTGCCGCCGAACAGCGCGCTGATCTTCTACACGGACGGCCTGCTGGAGCAACAGCTCCGTACCGGCGAGATGGTTGGTGAGAAAGGCCTCATCGGCGCCGCTTCGTCGGCCCTGGGACGACCCGACCCTATCAATTCCGTCCTCAACTCGATCCTTCAGAAGAGCATCTCCCCCAACTTTGAGGACGACATCCTCGTCTTCTGGCTCGAACGGGAAGGATAAGCAAGGTTTACGGTTTTCGGTTTACAGTTTTCGGTTCTGCGCTTTTAGAACTGAAAACCATAAACTGGAAACCGTAAACTTTTTCAGGCCGCTTCCCGGCGCTCGTGGCGTTCGTGGCCGGCCTGTCGATACTCGGCTTCGAGCATGGAGAAGATTTCCTTGTCCCAGTACTGGCCGTCGCGGTAGAGATAGTCGCGCTCGATGCCTTCGGGCCTGAAGCCCATCCCCAGCACGAGGTTCTTCCAGGCCGTGTTGTACTCGAACGTCTCGGCACCAACGCGGTGCATCTCCAGGCAGTTGAAGCAATAGTCCAGCAGCACCGCCATCGACGCCCGCCCGTAGCCTCGGCCCCAGTAGTCGCGGTTGCCGATGGTGACGCCGACGCTGCAATGGCGGTTGTGCCGGCTGATCTGGGTCACGAACGCGACGCCGATGAGCGTCCCGTCCTCGGCATGGATCTCGAAGTCGCGCAGGGACGGCGACGGCCGAAACACCATCCGCTCGAAGCGCTCCTTGAAGGCCCCGAACGTCTCTTTCTGATACGGCACCTCGCTATCGAGATAATTCAGCTCCGGGTCGTTGTTCCACGCCAGGTGCTGGTGGATATTTACGATTTGCAACGGGGTCAATTCAATTCGTTCCCCTTGCAGGCAATCCGGTAGGGTAGCTGACATGGTGCCCATGGGTTTACTGGAACCGCTTCCACTCATACAACGGGTACGCTCGTTACACCTATCGCCCTCTATGCTGTTGAAGCGACTTACGGCGAGCACGATCTGCACGTAGCCTGGGTTTCTGCGGTTGCACGTTCGTTGAGGGATACCGTCTACCTTTTCACAGCATACAATTTGGATGCCCGTTTTCTGAAAAACGCCCGGTTGATCTTCATCCCGCCGGGAAGATCGTTTGGCCAGGGATAAAAAGCCACTGGAATCTTAAAACGAGGCAAAGAAATGAGACTTTTCGGAAGCGCTTCCAAAACGGATTCCTCGCCCTCCACAAAAGCCACGGGTCGCGCCCCGAACTCGTCGTCCGGCACGGGAACCACGACACTTCGCGACACGCCCGCCACCTGCGCCAGCGCCCGCTCAATCTCCTGCGGGTGGATGTTCTCACCGCCGGAGATGAACATCTCGTCCTTGCGCCCCACCACATGCAAAAAGCCGTCGGCATCCAGCCGCCCGAGATCGCCCGTGGCGAACCAGCCGGCCTCGTCGAAGGGCCGATGCAGAGTGTCGCGTGCTGCGTAGCCCAGGAAAAGGGTCTCGCCCTTCACGAGGAGCTCGCCGTCAGGGGCGAGGCGAAGCTGACGGTAGGGCAGCACGCGGCCCGAGGTGAGGAGCTGCGAGACCGAGGCGCCGGGCGGCGTGGTGGCGACCTGCGAGGCCATTTCGGTAAGTCCGTAGCTGGTATGGATCGGCCAGCCCCGGGCGTGGGCTTCTCGGACGAGAGGTGCCGGTAAGGCGCTGCCGCCCAGCAGCACGGCTCTCAGGTGAGACGGCGGCTCGCTCCCCTCCTCCAGGAGTCGCTGAAGCTGCGTGGCCACGAGAGAAACGTGTGTGATGCGGTGCCGCGCGATTTCCTCACCCAGCCCCACGCTACGCCCGGCGACGACCACCGTGGCGCCGGCAAAAAGGCAGCGGAAGACGATGGCGAGGCCGCCGACATGGTAGAGGGGCAGGTTCAGCAGCCAGCGGTCATCCGGTGCCAGGGGAAGGTTCTGGGCCGACCCTTGCGCGCTGAAGAAATGATTGGCAAGGCTGTGCAGCGCCGCCTTCGGCTCGCCCGTGCTGCCGGAGGTAAAAACGAGCGTGGCGGGGCGTGCAAGGTCGAGGGCCGCGCCCTCCGGCTCGGCTTCTTCGATGAGCGCCTCAGGCGCCTGGACGGAAAGCGAGAGATCCCCTGAAACGTCCTTATTAGTGATCAGCATGGTCGCGTCGATCTGACGCAGGAGCGGCGGCAGGGCGGAAGCTGGGAAGCGCGTGCTGAGGGGTGCCGCCACCGAACCGTTCCGCAACAGCCCCAGCAACAGGACGATGAACCGCCAATCGTTGGACAAGAAAAGGGCAACCCGCACGCCCGGCGCCACGCCCATCGCCCGCAGCCGCGCCGCCGCGGCCTCGGCCAGCCGGTCCACCTCGGCGTGGGTTAGCACCGTAGGGCCGTCAATAACGAACGGCGCCTCCGGGTGGGCGAGGGGTGAGGGGAGAGGAGGGAGGAGAGTGAAGGACATCAGAGGACTTCGAGCATTTCCTGCTTGATCCGCCGCCCTTCATCGAACGCCGAACTCAGCTCGATGGCACCGTGATGGAAATCGAGGCGAGGGTGCAGCAAGTCGTCAGCGAGACGGTTGTAAGGGTCGAGACCGGCGGGAACGTCGCCGATGGCGGCGGCGAGAGCAACGAGGCCGCACGTGCCCACGCCGCTCTCGAAAGTCGAACTGACGACCGCCGTCATGCCGGCCTCCCGGGCAAAGTGAACCAGGCGCAGGGCATGATGCAGCCCGCCCAGGAGCGTCGGCTTGAGGACGACGGCGCGGGCGTAGGCATGCGCCGGCAGCGCCTCGGGCGGCAGGCCCACCAGCGTCTCGTCGAGCGCCACGGGCAGGCCGGTGGCCGCCGCCAGCTCCGGCAGCCGCCCCGCCTCGGTCAGGGGCTCCTCGACGTACGCCACGCCGCACCCCGCGATCTCCTCAGCAAAAGCGATCGCCTCCTGGAACGACCAGGCACGGTTGGCGTCGAGGCGCAAGGACACGCCTTCGCCAAGCACCCCGGCAAGCTTTCGCACCAGGGCAACGTCTTGCCCCACCGGCCGCCGCCCCACTTTCAGCTTCGCGGCGCGCAATCCGGCCATCCGCATCGCCCACGCCTCGGCCAGCACCGCTTCCTCGTCGCCGACCAGAAGCCCGTTGATCGCCACCGTGTTTCTCTCCGACGGCGCGCCCAGCACCCCCGGCAGAGTCTTTCCTTCGACGTGTGCCCGCAAGTGCAATTCCGCCTCTTCCAAAGCAAACCGCACCGACGGCGCCAAGCCCGCGTCGAACCACGAATCCGTTTCCTCCTCCCCTTCCAGGAAACGCTGCCGCAACGCCTTCAATTGCTCCTTGGCCTTCCCCATCGACTCCCGGCTGAAACCCGGCAGCGGTGCCGCCTCGCCCCACCCTTCCGCGCCGTCGGCACCACGCAGCCGTAGCAGAACGCCTTCGCGATGCCGCAACGTTACACCTTTCAGCACCAATGGCGCCGTGAGAGGCAGACGATAGCGGAAGAGATCGAAGGCGGTGACTTTCATGAGCGTCGGGGAGCCGGGGAGTCGAAGAGCCGGGGAGGGAATTTTCTCCGTCTTACCGTTTTTTCGATTCCGGCTCTCAAAGAACCCACCCCACGGCGAAGAGGAGACTATAGAGGAGGAGCAGGCGCGAGGTGGCGCCAAGGAGCGGGTTGAGGACGAAGGCATCGCGCTCCCCAGCGAGGGCGCGGACGGGCCGCACGGCGAGAGGCAGGATCAGCAACGTCAACATCGCCCACGGATGCGTGCCGGTGGAAAGGAAGAGGCCGACCGGGATGAGGGCGGCGAGTACGAGGCACGCGGCGTAAAGCGCCACCGCCGCCCGCCGCCCGATGCGCACGACGAGCGTCCGCTTGCCCGCCTGCCGGTCCTCCTCCACGTCGCGCACGTTGTTGACGAGCAGGATGGCCTCGGCGAGCAGCCCCGGCCCCAGCCCCGCCACCACCACCCACCAGGGCAACGTCAGCGCCTGTACGTAAAACGTGCCACCCACCGCCACCGGCCCGAAGAAGACGAGCACGAAGAGATCGGCCAGCCCCAGGTAGGCGAGCGAGTACCGTCCCACCGTATACAAAATGCCGCTGCCGATGGAAAACAGCCCGACGAGCAGGATGGGCCAGCCACCGCGCCAGACCAGGTAGAGGCCCGTGAGAAAAGCAATCGCGAACACGAGAGCGGTGGCCCGCCGCATCGTCTCAGGAGAAACGAGGCCGGCCTGCGTCACCCGCAGCGGCCCCTTGCGTGCGCTCGTGTCGGCGCCTTTGAGGAAGTCCGCGTAGTCGTTGCTGAAGTTGGTGCCGATCTGGATCAACATCGCGCCCAGAAACGCGAAAAACGCCGAGGCCGCGTGGAAGCCGCCCGCGTCCCAGGTGAGGACCGTCCCCAACACCACCGGCGCCACCGCCGCCCACAGCGTTTTGGGCCGGGCTGCCAGCAGCCAGACCTTAGGTCTGGGTATGGACGGGTGGACGGGTGGACGCATGAGCGAGGGAGGCTCCTTCAGCTCTTCTGATGAAACGCCTCTCTTCGCCCCATCATATCGCGTTTCGTCCATACGTTCTTCCCTTCATACGTCCACACGGCATCAGGGCCGGTACCCTTCCTTGTCGAACGCGGGCGGGCGACCTTCGAGGTAGGCATTCTTGCCCTCCTGGCCCTCTTCAGTCATGTAGAAAAGCATGGTGGCGTGGCCGGCCAGCTCTTGCAGGCCCGCCTGCCCGTCACAGTCAGCGTTAAGGCCGGCTTTGAGCATGCGGATGGCGATGTTCGAGTTCATCAGGATCTCCCGGCACCACTGCACCGTCTCGCACTCCAGCTCTGCCAGGGGCACCACCGTGTTGACGAGGCCCATGTCGAGGGCCTGCCGGGCGTCGTAGGGGCGGCACAGGAACCAGATCTCCCGCGCCTTTTTCTGGCCGACGATGCGCGCCAGGTACGAGGCCCCATAGCCGCCGTCGAACGAGCCGACCTTGGGGCCGGTCTGCATGAAACGCGCGTTATCGGCGGCGATGGTGAGGTCGCAGATAACGTGGAGGACGTGGCCGCCACCCACGGCCCACCCCGCCACCGCCGCGATGACGGGCTTCGGGCAGGTGCGGATCTGGCGCTGGAGGTCGAGCACGTTGAGGCGCTGTGTGCCCGAGCCTTCTTCCTTGTAGCCGTGGTCGCCCCGGATGCGCTGGTCACCGCCGGAGCAAAAAGCCTGGTCGCCCTCTCCCGTCAGGACGATGACGCCGATGGACGCGTCGTCACGGGCGTCGGCGAAGGCGTGCTGCATTTCCTGGACGGTGAGCGGGCGGAAAGCGTTGCGCACCTCGGGTCGGTTGATCGTCACCCTGGCGATGCCCTCGGTCTCGGTGCCGGCGCGGCCTTTCTCGTATCGGATGTCGGTGTAATCGCCGACTGTTTCCCATTCGAACGGCCCTGCCACCTGGGGGCGGTGAGTGAAGTGATGCTTTCGCTGCTGGTTAGTGTCTTGCATTATCTATCAGGTGAAGTCAGAAACGCTTTGAGGATGTTTACAAACGTCGCCGGCTGCTCGGCGTGGACGTTGTGCCCGGCATTCGGCACCACGACGGTGCGCAGGCGCGGGCTGCGGACGGCCATCCGCTCGGCAACCTCCACATACTTCCCATCGAGCGCCCCGGCAACGGCGAGGGTAGAGACGGGCAAATCGGCGAGCCGTTCCCACAGCGAAGGCTGCTGCCCGGTGCCCAGGCCGCGCAGCACGCGGGCCAGTTCGTGTGGGTCGTTCCGGCCACGCGCCGCCTTCATGCGCTCGGTCAGGCCCTCGTGTTGCGCGAGCGTTTTGAAGAGCGGCTGCGCGTACCAGTCGTCCAGAAAAGCGCCGAAGTCATCGGTTTCGAGGCGGACGGCCCGCGCCTCATCCACCTCGCGCCGCGCCCGGCGCTCGACCTCCGTCGCCAGCCCCGGCGAGGCCGATTCGAGGACGAGCTTTCGGCATCGCGCGGGATGGTGCAGGGCAAAATAGAGCGCCAGCCGCCCCCCCATCGAGTACCCCACGACGTTGGCCTGCGGCAACGCCAGGGCGTCGAGCAGATCAACAAGCGCCCGCGACGCCCCTGCCATCGTGGAGGCTTCTTCGTCCATCCCTGCCGACTGCCCATGTCCCGGCAGGTCGGCGGCGATGCAGAAAAAGGTGCGTCGGAGCGCATCCGTCACCTCAATCCAGTCACTCACCGCGCCCATAAAACCGTGCAGAAAGAGCACCGGTGGCTGTGCCCGGCGTCCGGCGATGGTGTGGTGGAGCGTCTTCATCCTCCTTCACGAATGGACGAATCTCTTCCCTCATTGTCATGCTCTTACCCAGCCCATCGCCGACTCCTCGACTCCCCGGTTCTCCCTTTCTCTCGCTCTCTCATTCCTCGTTTCATCTGCTCGTCGGCTCGTCTGGCTTACCCCGCCCCTGCGTGTCCCTCCAGCGGGGCGGCGCTGGCGAGGAAGTCCTCGGCGAAGCGTCGGCTGTAGGACATGAGGAGTTCTTCGACGCGGGCGGTATCGTGGGAAGCGACGATGAGGCCGGCGTGGTGCTTTTTGAGGAGCCGCCACACCACCTCCGGCGCCTCGTAGGCCGTGAGATCGGGGTACTCCTGCCGGGCAAGACAGACGATGAGGCCGGCGGCGTCTTTCCGGGCGGGCGGCACGCGGTAGGGCTTGCCCCGCGCCGCGTACACCTCCAGCCGCGCCCACTCCGCCCACAGGTTGATGTCCGTGGCCTCCTCGACGAGCTGGTCGATGCCGGCCCCGCCCACACGTGCCGCCGACTCGAGGAAATAGAACTGCCCGTCTTCCCGACTCTTGATGAACTCGACGTGGGCCACGCCGCGCACCAGCCCGAAGGCCGCCACGAGTTGCCGCGTCTGCGCCTCCAGTTCTTGCTGTTCTTCGGAGCCGTAGGGGAGCGTACGCGTGATGAAGACGCCGCCGCCCTGGTACACCTCCATCGGCGGTTGCCAGTACTTGCTCGCCGCCGCGAAAACGACCTCCTTGTCCCACACAATCACGTCCACGTGGTAAACGTCGCCGGGGAGGAATTTTTCGAGGAGGAAGAACGACTGCCGGTCACCGAGCGACGCGATCCAATCCCACAGCTCCTCGGCGTTTTGCACCATCTTTATGCCCATGGCGCTGGCCTCGGCGCGGGGCTTGAGCACCCAGGGCGGCGGCACCTGCTGCGTGTAGGTGTGGACGCGGGCGTGGTTGAGGACGTGGACGAACGGCGGCACGCGGATCTCCGCCTCAGCAGCCTTCATCCGCATCGCCAGCTTGTCACGGAAATAGCGGGCGGTGGTCTCGCCCATGCCGGGGATGCGGAGGTGCTCGCGTAGGGCCGCCGCCGTTTCGGTGTCGAACTCGTCGAGGGCCACGATGCGAGCGAGGCGTCGATCCCGGGCGAGGTAACTGATGGCGTGCGTGATGTCCGGCTGCTTCGACAAGTCGGGTATCTTAAAGAATTCGTCGATGTCCTCGCGCGGCCAGGCCTCGTCCGCTACCTTTTCCCGCGTGGCGAGGATAGTGTGGCAGCCGAGCCGCTTGCACGCCTCGATGAACCGCCCGCCCTTGAAATAGCTGGCCAGGCAAAGAAGGGTGATGGGTGCCTCCTGCAACATCGCGCTCCCGATCGGTTGGATGCTTCCGAAAAGCGGCAAGATACGTGTTTTCAAGATGCAACGCGGCGCGAATGGTTGCCCGGACGACCCGCTCTCTCACCGCCCCGGGCTTTTCCAGGACATTACACTTCACCTGGACACGCCGCCGCCGCCCGGAGTTGAGTGCTGAGACGATGTCCTTTTGCTCTCCTTCCCCGAACCTATGACCCCCACCTCCAAGCCCAAGCAGCAACACAGCATGGTCCACGGCCTCGAAGACGAAGCGGACCGCAACAAGGACCACGACGACGAGCGCGATGAGGCCGGCGAATCCGAGCCCCCGCCGCAGCAGGAGCCTCCTGCCTATGACACCACCGAGGGCGATTCGCCCAGGTAGCACCCCCTCAGAAAAGATTGCCAGGGCCGCCGTGCTACGTTTGAAAGGATTCGCCGAGGCTGTCGAAGTTGTAGACAAGCAAGGCGGTGAGTGAACGCGGGCCAGGGGGAATGCAAAAGAGCGGGAGAAGCCGTTTCTGACTTCTCCCGCTCTCCTCACTCCCTCTCCTCACATCCTCAGCACGTTCAGGCGTGCAGCGCTTCTATGTTGATAACGTCCATGGCGAGGTCGTTCAGCTTCTCGTCAGCGTCCTTCTCTTCTTCGAGGATCTCGTCGATAAGCTTACGGTCGTCCTTGCGATCGAGCATGTCGGCGTAGGCGCGGACGGTGCCGTAACCAGCGATCTCATAGTGCTCCACGCGCTGGGCGGCGGCAATCAGGCCGGCGTCGCGGACGTCCTCATTGGCGTCCTGCTTGATCATCTCCTCACCCTCTTTGATGAGGCCCTTCATCGCCTGGCACGTCTCGCCGCCCGGGCGCTCACCCAAGGTGTCGAAGATCTGCTCCAGGCGCTCCTTCTGCTTTTTGGTCTCTTTGAGATGATCTTGGAAGGCAGTCTTGAGCTTGCTATGCGAAGCGGCGTCGGCCATCTTCGGCAGCGCGTCGATGAGCTGGCTCTCGGCGCTGTACAGGTCGCGGAGTTGCTCTACGTAAAGGTCTTTCAGGTTGTCGAGTGTCATAAGGTCCTCTCTGGTACTTCGGTTACTGAGGGGGCCTGACGCGGCGTGTTGCCGCTCGGCCGTTGCTGAAAATCAGGGGCGGGGGGTGATCCCCACCGTGCGCGATTTAATACCGAAGCTCCCAAGCGCAGTTCGGGCCAGGCGCTACGCTTTCCAGAGCGATTACAGGTGTAATAACGGCATGATCTGCGGAATGGGAGCAGGGCTCCGGCACGCCTTTCGCCTATCAACGAATGAGAGGACGCGGCCTTATCGGTCGCCGTCGTACCGCCGTACCGCCTTCACCACGCGATCCACGGTGAGGCCGACGCGCTCGCGTTCACCCACGTCTATCACCAGGTGCGCGCGCCCGTAGAACGGCTCGCGGCGTCGCAGCATCCCCTCGATCTTCGCCCGCAGCTTGGACGGGGAAAGCATCCGGCCGTCGGCATCCAGGAGGAGAGGACGGCGGGTGCGGCTCCTTCGCAGGCGCGCGACGAGGTGGCGCAGGGGCACGCGCAAATACACCACGAGGCCGTGTTCGAGCGCCCATTGCAGGTTATCTTCCCGGGCGAGCGCGCCGCCGCCAAGGGCCACCACGAGTTCCTCGCGCCGCGCAGTCGCACGCAGGCATTCAGCCTCCAGTGTGCGGAACGCCGCCTCGCCCCGCTCGGCGAAGAGTTGCGGCACCGGCAGGCCGGCCCGCTCGGCAATCGCGTCGTCAAGGTCGAGAAAATCGAACCCCAGAACGTTCGCCACGATGGCGCCGACAGTGCTCTTGCCGCTGCCCATAAAACCCGTCAGGAAGATGCGCGTTGGAAGGCCCACGAGAAGGTCGGGTGTGTCTGGATGAAGGACCCGGTACGATACCATCCGACCGCCGACATGCGCAATGCGAACGCCGAATTTCCTCATGCCCCGGTATCGGATGGTGATCGAGTACGACGGCACCGGCTTCCACGGGTGGCAGGTGCAGCCGAACCATCCCACGGTGCAGGCGGCCCTGGAGGAAGCGTTGCGGATCGTGCTGAAAGAGGAGGTCACGCTGACCGGTTCTGGGCGCACCGACGCGGGGGTGCATGCGCGCGGCCAAGTAGCCCATTTCGACACGGCGCGCGCCGTCGATGCCTACCGGCTGACGGCCTCGCTCAACGGGCTGGCGCCGCGCAGCATCGCCGTGCGCTCGGTCGAACCCACTACGGACGATTTCCACGCGCGCTACGACGCCCGGCAGCGCCGCTACCATTACTACATGAGCACGGGACCCCGCGCCCTGGAGCGCCATTTTCGCTGGCACCTCCGCCCTGCCCCTGATTTCGACGCCATGAACCGCGCCGCGCAAGCCTTACTCGGCACGCACGATTTCGACGCTTTCTGCCGCACGCAGTCGGCTACCGAAAACCGCATCTGCACGGTAGAAACGGCTCGGTGGGCGCCGGAAGAGCGGCCGGGTGACTGGCGCTTCGAAATCGCCGCCGATCGGTTTTTGCACGGCATGGTGCGCGCCCTCGTCGGCACCCTCGTCGACATCGGGCAGGGCCGGCGTCCCGAAAATGACCTGCTGCGTGTGCTGGCCACCCGCGACCGCCGCGAAGCCGGCCCCGCCGCCCCCGCCCACGGCCTCGTGCTCGAACACGTCGCTTATTCCTTTTAACGTAGTGCCATGATCTCCTCTCTTCCCATAGAGAAACCAAGCCTCAGGATCGAAGACCAGAGTTGCCGCAAGGCAATTCTGTCCTTTTCCCTTCTCTTTCTACTCTCCGCCCTCCTCCTGCCGTTGACGGGATGTGAACGACCCTTCATTGAGGTGACGGGGCCACGCGTCGAAGTCCTCGAACCTGATTTCTCGCAGGTGTTGACCGACAAGGAGGTCATCGTGAGTGTCTCAGCGTCCTCGTTCCGCGCCGTGGACCGTGTGGAGGTGAACGGCGCAGCGATGACGTTCGTCGAGGACGGCGCCGTGTGGAAAGACACCCTCACCCTCCTGGTCGGCACAAACGAACTCGTCTTTACGGCTTTCGATCAGGATAACGTTGCCGGCTCCGACACGGCTTTTGCCGTGCACCTGCCGTTCGGTTTCGGCGTCGGGGGTGCCTCGCTGCCGGCGCCGCGTGGGGGGCACGCAACCACGCTCCTCAACAACCTGGCGGTGCTCGTCACCGGCGGCGCGTCGTCCTTTACGGGAGAGGCCGAGGACGACGTGTTCCTGCTGAACCCCGGCGCGTTCAACTTCGAGACGGTTGGGGTGAAGCTGAACACGCCGCGCACCGGCCATACCGCCTCGCTCCTGCCCGACGGACGCGTGCTCCTCTTCGGCGGCAGCCGCACCCACGCCCTCAACGACATCGGCGACCTCGTGGAGACGGTCGAGATCCTTGATCCGGACTCGGATATCATCTTCACGTTGCAGTACGAGGGGCCGCCCATCCGGCGTGCCTGGCACACCGCCCACGTCACCAATTCGCCCGAGGGGCCGATCCTGAGTGTCTACGGCGGGCGCGGCGACATCCAATACAGCCCCTCGCCCCGCCTGGGCACGCGCCGCGACCTCCAGCAGTTTCTCCTCCGCGAGGAACGACTCGAAGCCCTCAGCCCGGCGCCGGGGCCGTTCTTCAATGACGTGCCGGGCCTCGCCGGCCACACCCAGACCCCGCTCAATGGCGGCAGCTTCACCAATCGTTTCCTTCTCGCCGGCACCTTCTTCGTCGACGGCGACGAGGACAACGTCAGCACCATTGTCGATTTCAGCGCGCCGCAGGGCATCGTCACCACACCCACCGAGCCGATGCAGGTGCCCCGCACGCGGCACGCCGCCGCTTCCCTCCTGCCAGGCTACGTCGCCCTTTTCGGCGGCACGCGCGAACGCGCCTCCGAGGCCATCGACCGGACCGAGATTTTCATCGAAGAGGCCGGGCGGTATTTCCTCCTGCCCCCCACCTCCCTCCCGTTGAAAAGGTTCGGCCACACCGCAACTAAAATATCCGATCAACGAATACTGCTGGTAGGCGGTTTTACGACAGTCGGAACGGCAGTGGCCGCCACGGAGTTTTTCACGCTCACGCCCACCCGTTCCTCGCGCTAACCTCTGCTCCATAGATGAATATTCAACAGGTCCTCCGCTGGATCGTGATCGCCATCGTGCTGGTGGTGGCGGTCGCGTTGCTCAGCGTGATCCTGAAGGTCGCCGGTTTCCTACTGACGATTGCGCTGCAAGTGCTGCTGGTTCTGCTCTTGGTGGCCATCGTACTTCGGTTCATCAGCCTCATCCGCGAACGAAGACGATTCTGAGTTCCCCCTTCTCGATGCGCACGGCAGGCATGGCTTCCTGCGTGCGTAAGACGTGAAGCGTACGACGCCCGGGCACCGTTTCCCGCGTTCTACGTTTCACGTTTTGCTTTTTGTAGCATTCAGCGATCAGCTTCCAAATAGAATAAAGCTGACTGCTGAAGGCTAATCGCTGACAGCCCAAGCGTGATGCCTTCCTGTCGAAGCGAACTCGCCCTTTCCCTACGAAGATCTTCCTCGAACTACCCTACGCTCCGTGACGACCCTCGAAGCCGCCCAGCAGACCCATTCGCATCTCGACAGCCAATTCACGTTCGCCGTCGCCTCGGAGGTGGCGCCGTTGCAGCAGGTGATCGTGCACACGCCGGGGCCGGAGATGCAACTCGTCTCACCCGAAAACCGGCTGGACCTGCTCTTCGACGACATCCTCTACGTGGGCCACGCCCGCAAGGAGCACCTGCTGATGGCCGCCCTTTTCGAGAAGGTAACGGGGCGTGCGGACGCCGTCCTCCAGCTCGGCGGTCTGCTGCGCGAGGCGTTTATGGAGGAAGACGCGCGGCATGATTTCGTGGAGCGGCTCTGCGCCATCTCGGCCGGGCAGAACATCCAGGCATTCGAGGACGAACTCAAGAAACTGCCCCCTGATGAATTGCACGATTTCGCGCTCCAGGGCCGGTCGTCGCTCCCCATCCAGATCCATCCCTTGCCCAACCTGATGTTCACGCGGGATCTGGCGGCGGTGGTGGACGGGCACGTCATCGTCAGCCAGGCGGCTACGTCGGCGCGGGCGCGTGAGAGTGTCATCATGAGTGTGGTGCTGCACCACCACCCCGCCTTCGCCACCGTCCGCGACCGCATCATCACGCTCCCGCCCAACGTCACCTTCGAAGGGGGCGACCTGCTCGTGGCCGGCCCAGACCTGGTGCTCCTAGGGCATTCGGAGCGGACATCGCTGCCGGGCGGGATGGCTGTCGTCAAAGCGCTCTTCGAGCGCACCGGCGTTGAGCATGTGCTGATGGTGGACCTGCCGAAGCAGCGCTCCTGCATGCACCTCGACACCGTCTTCACCTTCGCCAGCAAGGACGAGTGCGTCTTCTATCCCCCCATCATCGCCGAGGGGGAGTTGGGCAACGTCGTCCACTTCACGCGGACTGACGAGCCGGGCCGCTTCCTGACCGAGACGCAGCCCAACTTGCGGCACGCCCTCGAAACGATCCTCGACCGCGACCTCACGTTCATCGCGTGTGGCGGCGAGGAGCCGCTCAACCAGCACCGCGAGCAGTGGACCGACGGCGCTAACTTCTTCGCCCTGGCGCCGGGCGTGGTGGTGGGCTACGAGCGTAACGACCGCACCTTCGAGGCGATGAGCCGGCGGGGCTACCGCGTCGTCACCGCCCGCAGCTTCCTCTCTTTCCACGAAGAGAGCGATTACACACACGGCGAGAAGATCGCCATCAAGCTCGAAGGCAACGAACTCTCGCGCGGACGCGGCGGCCCCCGCTGCATGACGATGCCGCTGTCGAGAAGCTGACGAGCCGATGAGTCGACCAGGCCTATTCCTGAACATCGTCTTCTCCTCTCTCATCCTGCCCTCCTCTCGTCCTGTCCTCCTTTCATCCATGACCCTCCAATCGCTCCTCGAACCGGACCGGCGGTGGATGAAGCTGGCCCTACGGGAGGCCGAGCGCGCCTATGACGCGGGC
>JAHEMB010000416.1 GCA_024643915.1 Rhodothermaceae bacterium
GAGGTCGGGTTTGCCGAAGGGGCCGTACGTGCCCGAGCGGTTGGGCACCTTGTAGCCGAAGTTCTCGAACATGCGGTTGAGCGTGGGCACCTGCAAGAAGTGGCCGTAAGAGAAGTGGATCACGCCTTCCTCCGTGATGGGATAGGCCACGCCCAGCCGGGGCGAAAGGGCGAACTTCGCCTCGGCGTCTTTCCACCAGAAAGCCTCCCGGTCCGCAACCGTCAGCCGGTTGTCGGCTCGCTCCTCGTCCGGCGAGATGATGCCGTTGCCGTCGAGATCGCGGAAGAGGTTGATCTTTTTGAAGGGGTTGAAGATGTTTGGATCATCGGAATCGGCGGGGACCTGGGCGCGCGCGTCGAAATAGTCGAACCGCAGCCCGACGTTCACGATGAAATTCTCGTACTCGATCTTGTCCTGCGCGTAGAGGCTAAACGTGATCGGCTCCACCCCGTCGAAGGACTGGAACTGAAGCGACTGCTCGGGCGGGACGGCCGGCACGAACGGCTCGATCACCTGCCCGTTGTCGTCCACGGCAGGCACGAGGCCGAAGGCGGTGAAGGAGAGCTGGTCCATGCGCGCCTCCGCCCCTACTTTGACGAGGTGGTGTCGGCTCACCTGGCTCGTCAGGTCTGCCTTGGCGAAGTAACTGCGTGTGTCTCGATTGAAGCGGCCCGTATCCACGCCCCCGCGCGCGAAGCGGGTGCCGCCCGTCTGCACCGGCATAAAGATGCCCGGCGCCACCTCGACGGAGTCCGGCGGGTTGAGGAGAAACGAGCCGGAGATACCCTGATACCCCTCCGCATCCAGGTTCTCGAAGGCGTAGCGCTCCGCTTGCTTATAAAACGTGGCGAGGTTGACCGTGTAAAACGTAGTTGCGTTGAGCAGATGGGTCCACTTCACTTTCAGGTCGAGACCGTAGTCGAGGTTCTGCGCGACCCCGTTCGGGTTCCAGCGGAAGAAAAGCGGACTGTCGCGCGAATCGCTCCGCGAGCCCAGCCCGATGAGGTTGACGAAGATTTTGTTGGTGAGTTGGTAGCGGAGGTTACCCTGCCACGAGAGCTTCTCGAACGTGTTCATCGGCACGAGCGACGAGTCGCCGAGGGTGCCGTCGATCTCGAAAATGTTGGCGCCGTAGAGCCAGCCGTCGTTGGAGAAGTAGCGGGCGAAGCCGAAGAAGGTGAGGCGGTCGCCGAGGACGGGGCCTTCGAGCGTGCCTTGCAGGTTGTTGTAATGCGTCGGCTCGAACGGCAGGTAGGAGTACACGTCGGCCTCGCGGTAGGGTATGCCCCCCGTCGTGAATGCCTCCTGGTCGATTCCCAGCAGGTACTCCTCCCCCCCGTCGCCGCTGACGAGGTAGGAGCCGGAATAGGCCTCGAACGAGCCGCCGAACCGGTCGCTCCGCCCCTCTTTCGTGACGATGTTGATGACGCCGCTCATGGCGTTGCCGTACTCGGCGTTGAACGTGCCGGAGATGACCTGCAACTCCTGGATGCTCTCGTTCTCGATCTGGATGGCCTGGGACCCGTCGAAGTTGTCCGTCACCGGCACGCCGTCCACCATCACGACGACCTCGCTGGAGCGGCCGCCCCGGATGTGGAGGCCGTTGCGGTCGGTGATGCCGGCCTGCACATTCAGCACCTGGCTCACCTCCTGCACCGGCAGGCGGTCAATCGTCTCAGCCGTCACCCGCGCCTCGGACGAGGTGAGGTCCTTGCGCACCGTGATGGCCTCGGCGGTGACGACGATCTCCTCGCCCTCGAAGACTTCTTCGCGCAAGTCGAAGTTGATGGTGGTGGTGAGGTCCACATTCACCTGCACGCCCTCGCGCCGCTCCGTGGCGAAGCCGATGAAGGAAGCGGCGAGCGTGTAGACGCCGGGCCGCACGCCGATGATGACGTAGTTGCCGTCGATGCTGGTGGAGGTGCCCATCGTGGTGCCTTCGATGAAGACGTTCACGCCGGGCAGGGCCTCGCCTGTGGCGGCATCGACCACCGTCCCGGTGATCTTGCCGGTCGTCTGCGCCTGCGCCGGGTGTGCCGTCAGCAGCGCCAGCAGCAAAGCCGCCGGCGCCCAGAACGCGTTCTTCAAGGGTCGCATCCTTTTTCTGGTCAATGGTCCGTCGTCTGTGGTCCAGGGTCTTTCGCCGGGGGCCGGAGCAGGAGCGCAGCGGCCACATCGGCGTGGACGACCACGTCGAAGCGCTGCCGCAGGGCGTCGGCGTGGGTGCGCAGCCGCGTCTCGCCGAACTGCCAGTAGAGCCGCTCGGCGAGGGGCGCGCGAGCCTCTTCATAAGCCATCGGGCGGGCGGGCTGCCGTTCTCCTATCTTCAGCACAAGGTAGTGCCCCCCCACTTCGAGCGGCCCCAGCACGTCGCCTGCTCTTGCGTCGAAAACCAAATCGGCCAGCTCGCCGAGCTGCTCGAGTCCGAGGAAGCCGAGGTCGCCGCCCGAGGCGTCGGCGCCGGGGCGCAGCGAGTGCTGCCGCGCCACCGCCTCGAATCCTTGCTGCGCGGCGAGAGCCTTCAGCCGTTCGGCCTCCGCCTTCGTCGCGGCGAGGATCTCCCCCACTTGCACGCGCTCGGGCACGACGAACTCCGCTTCGTGCGCGGCAAAGTAGGCACGAATCGAGTCATCGGGAACCGTCACCTCGGCAAGGACGCGTTTTTTTGCCTGATCGTAAACCCATTCGTCCATCGCCTGCCCCAACGCCGCCGCGAAGGCAGGCTGCGCATCGAGCTTTTCAGCGCGGGCGCGGCGCAGCATCTCCTCGCGCGCCACCAGCCCCTCGATGAAGTGCGTCAGGTCATCGCGCGTGCTGACCTGGGCGCGCTGCCGCTCGTCGGTGTATTCGGCGCGCGCGCGGAAGTCCGCCACCGACCACGCCCGCTTTTTTCCTTCCACGACGAACGATACGAGGGGCGAGGCCAGCCACGCATCAAAGTCTTCGCCCCCTGCCAGCACCTGCGCTCCCGAGAGGTGACCCAGCAGCTTTTCGAGCGCGGCGTCGTGGAATGTCACGTCGAGCGCTTCGGTCAGGGCGCGGACGTGCTGCCCGCGCGCCGCCTGCTGCTTCCGGTAGCGGACGTAGCGTGCCAGGCGCGGCTTTTTCTGGGCGTATTCCTGCTCCGTCAGGATCGGCTTCACGAACCGGTCGTCGAGGCGGATGATCGAAAAACCCTGCGCCGTCCGCACCGGCGGGGCGGTTTCGCCCACGTCGAGCGCATAGGCGGCGTCCTCGAAGGCCGGGTCCATCTCATCGTAGCCGAACGCTCCGACCGAGCCGCCACTTTCCGCCAGACGGGGATCGGCGAACACCTCTTTCGCGAGATCCTCGAAGCGCTCGCCGGCCTGGAGCCGCGCGGTGAGGGCGTCGGCCTGTTCCAGCGTGCGGGCGTAGAGGTGGCTTGCGGTGAGCGTGGTGTTGACGCGCACGTACATCGCCTTCAGTTCCTCCTCGCTCACCGAGAGTGTGTCGAAAAGCGCGTCGGCGGCGTAGGCGTCGAGGAGCAGCTTGCGCCGCACCGTCTCCTCGCGGTGGAGGTATTCTTCTTCCCTCGCGATTCCTTCGGCACGCGCCGCCTCGATCATCAGTCGCTCCACCACCAGCCGGTCGAGGAAAGCGCGGCGCAGGGCGGGGGCGTCTGCGGTGCCGCTCCGCAGCAGGTACTCGGCATAGCGCGTACGGAACGTCTCCGCTTCAATGTCCTGCCCCGCCACCGTGGCGACGACCGGCTGCCGCACCTCCGACCGCGCCTCGCCGCACCCGGCGACGACGAGCGTGAGAAGGAAGAGCAGAATCGAGGAATCGAGGAATCGAGGAATCGAAGAAAAAGTATGCTCTTTCTTCTTATCGACGCTTCGATTCTTCGACGCTTCGATTCTTTCGCTGCTCGGGGCGCTATGTTTGAGGAAGCGATTCATCCGTTTCACGAAAGTGCTACGCCTCCCCTCGCTGGCCGCCACAGGTGGCGCGGGTGATCAGGCGCGGGGAAAAGACCGTCTGAGAGACCTCCCCTTCGGGTTGCGCGATGCGATGCAGGAGCCGCTCGACGGCGAGTCGACCCATTTCGTGCATCGGCTGGCGGAGCGTAGACAGCCCAACGTGCTTGCTGATCTCGACGTCGTCGAAGCCGATGAGGGCGATGTCACCGGGCACGTCCAGGCCGGCATCGTGCGCAGCTTGCATAGCACCGAGCGCCTGAACGTCGGAGGCGACGAAGACAGCATCGGGGCGCGGCGAAAGGCTCAGCAACACCCGCATCGCCTCATAGCCGGCTTCTTCGGTGAATCCGTACGGAATGTGGTTGCTTGCGACAATCAAGTCTGGGTTCACAGCGCGGCTCGCCTCGCGCAACGCCCGTTCATACCCCTGCCGCCGCTGGACCGCTGGCGGCGACTCAGGGCGGACGCTGATATGCGCCACGCGCTCGTAGCCTCGCTCGATCAGGTACGTCGTCGCGAGGTAGCCGCCCTGCACGTTATCCACCCCGATGGCGTCGAAGGCCGCATGAACGGCGTCGAGGAGGACGACGGGAAACTTGGCAGCTTTGAGAC
>JAHEMB010000417.1 GCA_024643915.1 Rhodothermaceae bacterium
TTCCACTACGAGAGCCGGAGCCGGGGGGGGCGCTACCGGGGGGACGCCTTCTACGGGCGGCTCTTCACGGGCGAGGAGATCGCGGTGCGCGAGACAGGGGCAACGGCGACGGAGCGCCTGGTGGCGGAAGTGCGGCGCTACGCGCGAGAGCGCCTGCCCGGGTATATGGTGCCGTCGCGGATCGAGGTGGTGGCAGCCCTGCCTCGGACGACAAGCGGGAAGGTGGACCGAGGGGCGTTGTCGGCGATAGCGGCCGCAGGAACCATGCAGCGCAGCGGCAGCGTCTACGAGGCGCCCCGGACGGCGACCGAGGAAGCGGTAGCGGCGGTGTATGCAGAAGTGCTGGGGATAGAGCGGGTGGGGGTACGGGACGAGTTTTTCGCCCTCGGGGGTCATTCGTTGCTGGCGGTGCAGGTGGTGAGCCGGCTGGGGAGACGGCTGGGGGTGGAGGTGCCGCTGCAGTGGATCTTCGAGCGGGGAGAGGTGGGGGCGCTGGCGTCGGCGGTGTCGATGTTGGTCTTGGAGGGGGGGAGCGGGGGCGCGCCGGGTGTGCCGTCGGTGGCAGTGGTGAAGGACCGGGAGCGGGGGGGGCCGTGGCCGCTCTCGTTCTCGCAGGAGCGCCTCTGGTTCCTCGAACAGTTCAAAACGCGAAGTGCGCTCTTGAATATGCCAGTGGCTGTACGTGTGCAGGCACGGATTGACACAGCGCTGCTGGAAAAAGCCCTGAATGCCGTGGTAGCCCGGCACGAAGCGCTGCGAACGACCTTCAGTATCGTAGATGGAAAGCCCGCTCAGTTCGTAGCGCCCAAGGGCTGGATATCTATTGAACAGAAAGATTTGCGGGAGTTGCCGGAGGAGGAGCGCGAAGAAGCTGCACGACGGCGCGCCGAAAACGCGGCCCGTCAACCCTTCGACCTGGAGACCGGACCACTGCTTCGGGTGAGCCTGCTGCGAATGGGCGAGAGTGACTACGTGCTTGCCTTCGTCTTGCATCACATTGTGGGCGATGCGTGGTCGCTGGGACTGCTCACGCGCGAAGTGGCGTTGACCTATCAGGCATTCCTCGCCGGACAGCCCGCCCCGCTAGCTGCGTTGCCGGTGCAGTACGTTGACTATGCTGTCTGGCAGCGCCAATGGCTCCAGGGCGAGGTGCTGACCCGCCAGCTCGACTTCTGGAAAGACGCGCTTGCCGGTCTGCCGTCCCTCGATCTGCCAACGGACCGACCGCGCCCGCCCGTGCAAACGGTCAACGGAGCGTCGATGGCCTTCACACTGCCGAGGCCTCTATCGGATGCCTTGCTGGCGCTCGGCAAGCAAGAGGAAGCGACGCCATTCATGTTGCTCCTCGCCGCTTTTCAAGGGCTCCTCGCGCGCTACACCGGCCAGGTCGATTTCGGCGTGGGTACCCCGGTGGCCGGGCGGCGGCGCGAAGAGATCGAGCCGCTCATCGGCCTGTTTCTCAACACGCTCGTCTTCCGCGCCGACCTCTCCGGCAACCCCACCTTTGTAGAAGTGCTGCGCCGCGTGCGGGCCACGGCCCTCGATTCATATGCCCATCAGGAGGTGCCCTTCGAGAAAATCGTCGAGGCGCTGGGGGTGTCGCGTGACCTCGGGCGCTCGCCCCTTTTCCAGGTGATGTTCGTTCTGCAGAACGCGCCCCTGCCCGAGATGGACCTGCCCGGCCTTTCGCTGCGCCCGCTTGAGATCCAACGCGGCACGGCGCAGTTCGACCTTACCCTGGCGATGGCCGAGCGTCCCGAGGGCCTGGCTGGCTCCATCGGCTACAACACCGACCTGTTCGACGCCGCCACTATCCAGCGTTTTATCCGGCACTTCAAGGTCTTCCTCCAAGCCATCGTTGCCCAACCGGAGGGCGCGGTCTTCGACCTGCCCTTGCTCGATGTGGACGAGCGAAAGCAACTTCTGGTAGCGTGGAACGACACCGCTGCGCCGCTCCCTGACGCCTGCCTCCATCACCTGTTTGAAGCGCAGGTGGCCCGTACCCCGCACGCGGTTGCCCTCTTCTTCGAGGACGAAGAAGTCACGTATGCCGTATTGAATGAGCGGGCGAACCGGGTGGCGCATGCACTGAGGGCGCGGGGCACAAGGCCGGAGACGGTCGTCGCCGTATTGCTGGAGCGTTCACCCTGGCTGGTGGCTGCTTTGCTGGGGGTGTGGAAAGCCGGTGCGGCGTATCTGCCGCTCGACCCGACGTACCCGGCGGAGCGCTTACAGTTCATGGTGGAAGATGCTGGTGCGGACGTGGTCCTGACGCATTCGTCCCTGGCCGATCAAGTACCGGTGAGGGCAGAGGTGTTGTTGACAGAAGAATGCGAGGGCTCCGAAGCGAACCCGGACTTTTCTCACGAGGCAATGCCGTCGCAACTCGCCTATGTGATCTACACATCGGGTTCGACGGGGCGGCCCAAAGGGGTGATGGTGACGCACAGCTCCCTCGCCTGCCGCACCGAGGCGATGCAGTTGATGTACGACCTTGGACCGGAAGATCGGCAGCTTCAGTTCGTCTCTATTGGCTTCGACGTGGCGGCCGAAGAACTCTTCCCGCCGCTCTGTGCTGGTGCCTCGGTGGTCCTCATCGCGCACCCGATGACCCTGGCGCCGACCGACTTGCTGGCGCTTTCTGAGCGGTACGGTGTGACCAAAATGAACCTGCCGGCTTCCTACTGGCACCATTTGGTGGAAGAAGCCGCAGCGGCAGGGCAGCCCCTCCCGGCATCGCTCCGCATCCTCGTCACCGGCGCGGAGGCGCCCGCGCTGGATAAACTGCGGAAGTGGGCGGCGTTGGAAAACTGTCCGCGCAGCTTCTTCAATGTCTACGGGCCGACCGAAGGGACCATCCTCGCCGCCGCGTTCGCACTCGACGTGAAGTCGGTGGACGTCGCGGCGCTCCATCGGCTGCCGATGGGCCGTCCGCTTGCCAACACAGCAATTTACCTGCTCGATGAAAAGATGCAGCCGGTTCCCGTCGGGGTGCCTGGTGAGCTGTACATAGGAGGCGAAGGCGTGGCGCGCGGCTACCTGGGCCGGCCCACCCTCACCGCCGAGCGATTTTGCCCCGATCCATTCAGCGAAGAGCCGGGAAGCCGTCTCTACGCCACCGGCGACCGGGCTCGCTTTCTGCCGTATGGCAACATCGAATTCCTCGGACGGCTCGATCATCAGGTTAAGGTGCGCGGCTTCCGCATCGAACCCGGCGAAATCGAGGCCGCCTTGCTGGAGAACCCGAAGGTGCGGGAGGCGGTAGTGCTTGCACGCGAGGACGCGGGCAGTCCGCTGCGCCTGGTCGCGTATCTCACCCCAGATGGAGAGTCCCCGGGCCACGACACGTTGCGCGCCTTTCTCGCCGAGCGACTCCCGGATCACATGGTGCCGTCGGCGTTCGTGGTGCTCGAAAAGATGCCCCTTACGCCCAATGGCAAGCTCGACCGCAAGGCGTTGCCCGAACCGGAATCGGCGCGCCTTGCGCTCGAACAGCCATACGTCGCACCGCGCACACCGCTCGAAACGGTATTGGCCGATCTCTGGCGAGAGGTGTTGGCCGTCGAGCGGGTAGGCGTGCACGATGATTTCTTCGCCCTGGGAGGTGACTCCATCAAGGGAGCCATCCTCATCAACCGGCTGCATGAACGCCTCGGCGAGTACGTCTACGTGGTCGCTCTCTTCGACGCGCCCACCGTGGCGGGGTTGGCACAGTTCATGGAGCGAGAGTACCCGGAGGCCACAGGCCGGCTGCTGGGAGAGAAGGCCGAAGGAGTCGGTGCACCGCACGTCGTTACCCGCCGCCTGGACGCTGATGCCGTGGGCCGCTTCGGAGCGCTTCTGGAGGGGCTGCCTTCGTTGCCGGAAGCGGATAGCCCTGTAGAGAAAAACCCGCCGGCTGTTTTCCTTCTCTCGCCGCCCCGCTCAGGTTCGACGCTCCTGCGGGTGATGCTGGGCGGGCATCCGGCGCTCTTTGCCCCACCGGAATTAGAATTGCTGGGCTTCGAAACACTCGGGCAGCGACGGGAAGCGTTCACCGGCAAATTTGCCTTCTGGCAGGAAGGGCTCGTGCGCACGGTGATGGAGCTCCAAGTGTGTGAAGCCGAAGAGGCCCAACGCCTGCTTGCAGCATTGGAAGAACAAGATCTGTCGGTAGCAGCTTGCTACCGCCGACTCCAGACGTGGCTCGGCGACCGGATGCTGATCGACAAGACGCCCTCTTACGCGCTCGACGCAGAAGCGCTGACGCGGGCTGATGCCTACTTCGACGGGGCGCTCTTCATCCACCTCGTCCGTCATCCCTTTGGCATGATCCGCTCGTTCGAGGAAGCCAGAACGGACCAGGTCTTTTATCCCCTCCGGCAGGCCGGGGCGGCGTTCTCGCGGCGCGAGCTGGGGGAGTTGTGCTGGCTTGTCAGTCACCGCAATATCACAACGTTTTTGCAGCGTATCCCCGCAGCGCGGCAGCTTCGTGTTTCGTTCGAAGAGATGGTGGGACGGCCTGAACCGACTGTCGAGATGCTCTGCGAATTCCTAGGCCTCGCT
>JAHEMB010000418.1 GCA_024643915.1 Rhodothermaceae bacterium
CGGAAATTGGAGCGTTGCAGAAGGGGAGTACTTCCCTATGATAGCTCTCGGCGTTATCTTCGTGAAAGACACCATCATTATATGTTTTCGACACATAAATGTAATACCATTCTAACTAAAAATGCAAGCTATTATCAACAACCCGCTTTAGAAGAGCGGCTGTGGGAGCAGATCAAGGGCGCCTACCTGCGCGGCGGGCGGGCCGTGGTGGGGCCAGAGGACGTGCTGAAGGCCGCCGCCGTGGGACGGGTGGAGAAGATGATCGTCACGCGCGATGCCAAGCTGGCCGGCCTCCGCTGCCGTGCCTGCGAAAACCTCAGCGCCGGCACCCCCGAGACCTGCCCCGTCTGCGGCGCCGACGACGTCTTCAAGGTCGATCTCATCAACGAACTCGTCGAACTCCTCGCCGCCACTAGCGCCGAAACCGAGTTCGCCGACCCCATCCCCGGCCTGAGTGAAGTCGGCGACGTAGCCGCCCTGTTGCGGTATTGATGCGTGATGCGTGGAGACGATTACTAAAACGGATCGTCCAACCCTCTCCCTTCTCCACGAAGGGGGAGGGAGCTTTGCTGCAACACTCAACGAAGCACCCCTCACGTTTCACTCCCCCCGCATCACGAACCGCATCACCACGGCGCGGTGGTCGGAGGGCGGTGCGGGGCCGGCAACCACGTAGGCCTCCACCTGCGTGAGGCGCGTCGCGTCGTAGAAGATGTGGTCGATCTTCACGGTGGGATTTTCGGTATGGTAGGTGAAGAGGGAGGGATCCTGCGCTTGCACGGCGCTTTCGGGGAAGGCTTCGCGGAGGGTCGGGTCGGCAAGCAGGAGGTCGAGGGTGCGGTCCCCGGCGAAGGAGGCGCTGTCTTCGGGCGCGAACGTGGCGCGGGCGGCGGGCAGGAGACTGTTGAAGTCGCCCAGGAGGATTACGGGCGCCTCAGCGCGGTAGCGACGATACAGTCCAAGGACGGCGGCGGCCTGCCGCCGCCGCGTGGCCGCGTCGAAGGCTTCGAGGTGAACGTTGATAATCACGAGAGGCTGCCCTACGTCAATCTCAACGACCTGCGCCAGCCGGTCGAGGTAGAAGGCGTCGTAGTAGAACGGCGTTGGGGCACGTTCGAGGGCGATGCGCTTGTGGGCGCGGACGGGGTAGCGACTCAGCACGGCCTGCCCGGAGAGCACCCGTCCGAAATGCAGTCCCGGCCAGCTTCCCGGAAACGGCACGTACCGCTCGTCCCAATTCACCGCCGCCGCCCCCGCATGGAAGCCGCCCCGCCGCGCAAGCGTATCAAGTTGCTGCACGCCATACGAGCGCGCCGCGCCGAAATCGATCTCCTGAAACGCCACGACGTCCGGCTGCGCCGCCGAGAGCATCTCGACAGTCGTTTCCAAATTCTGCGAGAAGAGTGCCGGCGGGCGAGGGACGGCCCGGTTGTTGGTCGCGCCGGAGAGGTAGCCGATGTTGTACGTCATCACCGTAAGTGTATCGCGCGGCGCGGCGGCGGGCGCCTCGTACACTGTCACCGTCGCCAGCGCCCCGTCCGGCAGCACGCCCGAACTCGCCCATACGAAGAACCCCGCCGCCGCCAGCACCATAACAGCCAGCACGACCACGACAACTTTAACGCTTCGTCTCTTCATACAGTCAACTCTTACGGCTTCGCTAAACTTTTGCCGATGGACTCAGTGCAACGGAGGAGCAGCAGACCAAAGACAGGCTCCCCCAAGGTATCGGGAACGAACAACGATGCGAAGTTTAGGCCCATCTGGATATCCATAGAATTACAACGCCCCTCTCCCTATATGTCTTCCTCGCGAAAGCGGGGATCCAGATTTTACGGGACATCCGTACTGGATTCCCGCCTTCGCGGGAATGACGACAAAAGGGTATGAAGCGCTTCTTTTATCACCATATGCGAACACCAACCGGTGTAGTCGTTTCCTTGCACCCCTCCCATCCCGCATTCCGCACTTGAAAGATGGCTTTCGGCTTACCTGACAGCGACACGCAACTCGACTACGACGGCTACCTGCAGGTGCCCGAGCTGACGGCCCTCCAGCGCCTCCGCTCCGATCCGCCGCAGCACGACGAGACGCTCTTCATCATCATTCACCAGACCTACGAACTCTGGTTCAAGCAGATCCTCCATGAGATCGATGCCGTTATCGCCCTGTTGGAGAACGACGAGCCGCTCGAAGCCTACCGCCTGATGCGCCGCTGCATCGAGATCCAGCGCGTGCTGGTGGCCCAGATCTCGGTCCTCGAAACGATGACGCCGCTCGACTTCCTCGCTTTCCGCGATCACCTCTTCCCCGCCAGCGGCTTCCAGTCGTCCCAGTTCCGCGAGATCGAGTTCCTCTCGGGGTTGAAGATGCGGGGCTATCTGAAGAACTACGTCCCCGGCACGCCCGCGCGCGCGCGCCTGGAGGCCCGCCTCGAAGCCCCCAGCCTCCGCGACGCCTTCTACGCCCTCCTCCGCCGCCGCGGGTTCGCTCTCCCTGACGAAGCGGCGGGCAATGGCGAAGCGGACGACACGGCGCAGCAGGCGCGCATCGACGCTCTCCGACAAATCTACGTGGCCTCAAAAGATCACTACGACCTTTTCCTCCTCGCCGAGGGCCTAATCGAGTACGACGAGATGTTCGTTCTTTGGCGAATGCGACATGTGCAGATGGTCGAGCGCGTTATCGGCGGACGCCCCGGCACGGGCGGCAGCGAGGGCGCCGCCTACCTCCGCACCACCCTCGAGCGCCGCCTCTTCCCTGCCCTCTGGGCGCTCCGCACGCACCTCAGTCTGCGGGGAGCAGCAACGGATAGAGGGTAGAAGATGTAGGATGGCGGGGAACTGTCTTTCCCGTCTCCCCTTCAGTCCCGGTAGAGGCCGGCCAGGTCCCATTTGCGGATGACCTCCTCAATGAGCGTGGCGACGCGGGTGTTGACGCGGTCGAAGTAGGTCCGGGCCTGCTCAGGGTCGAAAGTGGGGTAACCCTGACTGGCTTCGTAGAGGCCGATGGAAGAAGGGAAAGGAACGGCGGCCCAGGCGTTGTTCGCGGGGTAGGCCGTCGCCATGTTCGGGTCGTAGCGTTCGGGGTGGATGTGCTCGGGGACGATGGCCTGAACGTAAGCCGTCTCGTTGTTGCCCGCGTGCCCGCCGTTCTCCCCGAAGACGGCGAACGTGTCGTCCGAAGCGAGGCTCCACCAGTTGATGACAAGCGTGCGGATGCGGTGCCGGCCCGAGGCCGCGTCGGCCACCTCGCGGAGAATAGCCGTCTGCGGGCCGCCGTGGCCGTTAAGGATGATGACGTTCTTAAAGCCGTTCTCGGACAGCCCCGCCAGGATGTCCGCCACGAAAGGCCGGTAAGCGTCGGCGGTGATTTGGAAGGCGCCGGGGAAAGCGCGCATGGAGCCGGTGACGCCGTAGTTGAGGGTGGGCGCGATGAGGGCATCGAGGCGAGCGGCGAGGGCGCGAGCCATTGCCTCGGGCGCGAGGTTGTCGGCGCCGTTGGGGATGACGCCATGCGGCTCCAGCGTGCCCACCGGTAGGAGCACCGTCTCGATCCGCTCCGGCACCCACTCGGCGAATTCCTGCCAGGTGATCAGGTTCATCTCCCGCGTCGTCGGCGCCTCCTGCGCGTGAATCGTGAGGGGGAACAAGAGGGTCAGCAAGATCGAAGCGGTGCGCATTTTCGGACGGGGGTCGGTTCCTGGGGAGTCGGGAAGTCGGGAAGTCGGGAAGTCGAAGATAGGACGTGCCGGAATGGCAATCGCCGACTCTCCCTTTCTCCGACTCCCCGGCTCTCAGCTGTCAGCGCAACCGGGCCTGGAGGCGTTCGACGAGGCGGAGGGTGTGCAGGCCGTCGAGGATGGAGACGGGCGGGGGGCGCTGGGTGAGGAGGGCGGTGAGGAAGGCGTGGGTCTCTCTTTCGAGCAGAGTGGCCTCGTCGGCTGCGGAGAGATCGAGGGGGAAGTCGAGGGCAAGGCCGGGGCCGGCGGCGAAGAGGTGGCCGGCGGGCGTGGCGGCGCGGCGAAAGCTGACCTGGGCATAAGTGCCGCTGTGAAAACGTAATCCGAAGGCGACGGCCTCCGGCCAGACCCCACGGTTGCGCACCGCCTCGGCATCGACGCGCTGGACGCTGTGGCTGCGGGCGAGCAGGCAACACAGATCGACGGCGTCGGCGAGGTGGCGGGGCCAGGCGGGCGGAGCGTCGGCGGGCAGCTCCTGCCGCAGCACGATGAGCCGCGCCCGCGCTTCTGCCGACACCTCCTGGAGCGCCGGGAGGAAGCGTAAGGGCCGGCTGACGCCTGCCTCCACTCCCGCCTCCTCCACCAGCCGCACCACCGCCTCACACTCGGGCAGCGACGTGGCCGGGGGCCATTCGAGGAAGACGTGCCGCCCCTTTTTCGTCGCCCGCTCGGCCACGGGGTAGTGCGCGGCCGTGGGCACGGCGACGAAAACGGCGTCGGTCTGGCTAAGGAAATGATCGAGGGCGAGCGATTCCGGCTCCTGGGGCGAGAGGGCGCCCAGGTCGAGGGGCGGCTCGTGCA
>JAHEMB010000419.1 GCA_024643915.1 Rhodothermaceae bacterium
TGTCGCTACTGAGACCTGAGGGAGGATGGAGGATCAAAGAGGGAGGATAGAGGGCGGAGTCGCCACGACGACGGTGTGGTGCTTAAATTAGGCTCCCGCTATGCTCCTTCTGTCCTCGCTTCGCCATGCACAAGCTCCTCGCTTCCTTTTTCGTTCTCTTTCTCACGAGCCTGCCTGCGTGGAGCCAGCCGCTTCAGGTGCGTTCCCCGAATGGCCTGCTTACCGTCACGCTCACGAACGACGGCGGCGAACTCCTCTACAACGTCACGCGGTTCGGGCAGCCCCTCCTCAATGCCTCCCGCCTTGGCCTTCGCCTCAACGATGGCATCTCGCTCGCCGACGAGTTGACGATCAGCGGCTTCGATACGCGCAGCGTGGACGAGACGTGGGAGCAGGTGTGGGGCGAGAAGCGCTTTGTCCGCAATCACTTCAACGAGCTGCGGGTGACGCTCGACACGCAGGACGAGACGCCGCGCCGGCTCACGGTCGTCTTCCGCGTCTTCGACGATGGCTTCGGCTTTCGCTACGAAGTGCCCGCGCAGGCGCATCTCGGCGCGTTCCACATCCTGGACGAACTGTCCGAGTTCGCCCTGCCCGAGGACCCGACGGCGTGGTGGATCGGCGCCTACCAGTGGAACCGCTACGAATACCTCTACGAGGAATCCGCCCTCAGCGCCGCCGCAGACACCCTCCACACGCCCCTCACGATGGAGACGAAGAACGGGCTGTTTCTGAGCATCCACGAGGCTGCCCTGAACGACTATGCCAGCATGACGCTCGCGCGGCAGGACGACAACGTGCTCAAGGCCGACCTCGTGCCGTGGTCGGACGGCGTGAAGGTGAGGACCGCCTCGCCGATGGTTTCGCCCTGGCGCACGGTGCAGATCGCCGACAACGCGGGCGACCTGATCACGTCCTACCTCATCCTTAACCTCAACGAACCCAACCGCCTGGCCGACACCTCCTGGATCGAGCCGGGCAAATACATCGGCATCTGGTGGGAGATGCACCTCGGCCTCGCCACCTGGGGCTCCGGCCCCACCCACGGCGCGACGACGGAGAAGACCCGGCGCTACATCGACTTCGCCGCCGCGCATGGTTTCGATGGGGTCCTGGTAGAGGGCTGGAACGTCGGGTGGGACGGCGACTGGATCAAGAACGGCGGGAAGTTTCAGTTTACCACCCCCTACCCGGGCTTCGACATCGACGCCCTCTCGCAGTACGCCCTGGACAAGGGCACGCGGCTGATCGGCCACCACGAAACGGCGGGCAACGTGATGAACTACGAGGCCCAAATGGAGGACGCCTTCGCCTACTACCAGGCGCGGGGCGTGCGGGCCGTCAAGACGGGCTACGTGGCGTTCGGCCGGCAGATCGAGCGGCTGGATGAGCAGGGCGCGATCCAGCGCGAGACGCACCACGGCCAGTTCATGGTGGAGCACTTCCAGCGCGTAGTGGACGCGGCGGCGCGCCACCAGATTATGATCAACGCGCACGAGCCGATCAAGCCGACGGGCCTGCGGCGGACCTACCCCAACATGATGACGCGCGAGGCGGCGCGCGGGCAGGAGTACAACTCGCCGCAGGGCGGCGGCAACGGGCCGGCGCACACGGTCGTCCTGCCTTTTACGCGCCTTCTCGCCGGGCCGATGGATTTCACCCCCGGCATCTTCCAGCTTGAAGCCGCTGACGACGAGCCGGAGAACCACGTGCCGACGACGCTCGCCGGGCAACTCGCACTCTACGTCACGCTCTACAGCCCCCTCCATATGGCCGCCGACCTGCCGCGCAACTACGACGAGCAGCCGGACGCCTTCCAGTTCATCCTCGACGTGCCGACCAACTGGCAGGACACCGAGGTGCTCCACGCGGAGATCGGCGATTACCTGACGGTGGTGCGCAAGGACTGGGACAGCGACGACTGGTACCTCGGCAGCGCCACCGACGAAGAGGGCCGCCTGCTGCGGGCGCCCCTCCACTTCCTTGACCCTGGCCTCCCCTACGTCGCCGACGTCTATCACGACACCGCCATTGCGAACTGGGAGACAAACCCGCTGGGATTCGCCCGCACGCGCGTCCTCGTCGATCAGACTACCACGCTCACGCTCCGCCTCGCGCCTGGAGGCGGCGCGGCCATCCGCTTCCGCCCCGCCAGCGCCGAAGAGCGTTCCGACGCCGCCCTGCCCCGCTGCAACGAGAGGCAACGGTGCGATGCGGACTTTCGGCCGGTGACGCAGTAAGCGCCCCGCGCGCGGCCTATCCCACGGCGCGTAACATCTGGGATGCCGTAACCATCCAAGCTGGCGTTGCCCCTGCCTTTGCCACCTTCTCCCTCTGTCCGCATGCCTCCCCCGATTCAGCCCGGCAACCTGATTCACAGCCATCCTCTAACCTCCATCCTCTGTTTTCTCGCCGTCCTGCTGGTCGCCGGATGCAGCAGCGAGCCGAGCGCGCAGGAGATCGTGGACCGCGCCATCGCGGCGCACGGCATGGAGATCCTCGACAACGCCGTCGTCTCGTTCGATTTTCGCGGGAAGCAGTACCGGGTGATGCGGGACGGGGGGCGGTTCCGCTACACCAAATCCTACGCCGACACCACAGGGGCGCAGGTGGTGGAGGTGCTGTCGAACGATAGCCTCTACCGCGCCGTGAACGGCGAAATCGTGACCCTCCCCGAAGACAAGCTGGTGGGCATCTCGGAGGGCGTCAACGGGCCGATCTATTTTGGCCTGCTCCCGTATTTCCTGAACGATCCGGCGGCGCAGAAAGCGTATCTGGGCGAGGACGAGGTGGCGGGCGAGCCGTACGATCTCGTCCAGGTGACGTTCGTGCCAGAGGGCGGCGGCAAGGACTGGGAGGACCGCTTCGTCTATTGGTTTCACCGCGACCGCCACACGATGGACTACCTTGCCTACAGCTTCACTGTGAACGACGGCGGCACGCGCTTCCGCAAGGCCGTCAACCCCCGCACGGTGGGCGGCCTGCGCATCGTCGATTTTCTCAATTACACCGCCGACACGCTCGGCACCGCCCTCGAACGCTACGGCGACATGGCCGACGCCGACAGCCTCCGCCTCCTCTCCGAGATCAAGATGGAGAACGTGGAGGTGAAGCGACTACCTGATTAATTTCTAAGTCCTAAATCCTAAACTCGAAATTAGGATTTAGGACTTAGAGACTGTTTGTTAAGTCAGTTGGCAGCCGAGCACGAGCAGTTTTTCGTTCAGCGCCGCACGTCTTTCGAGGTTCGTAGCTGAGCTACGGGCCGAGAAACCGAGCCGCAAGGCGAGGGCAGCGGGCGAGGATGGGCGGAAAGGAGCCGTGCGCAGGCCCACACGAGGCGCAGTCGACTGACGTAGTAAATCATCTTACCAAACAGTCTCTTAGAGTTGTGGATTTCACCGCTGGGCCCGGTAGATGGCCTCCGCATAATCAGAGGTGCCGCCGACGGGCGGGTTCGGCTTGCGCACCGCCACCTCCACAGCCTCGACGTGCTCATAGACCGCCAGCACCTGCTGCGCGATGAGGTAGGCCAGCTTTTCGATGAGATAGAAGCGGTTCTGCGTCACGATCTCGTGGACGAGCCGGTAGACGCGTTCGTAATCGACCGTCTTTTCGAGGGCATCCTCCTGCGCCGCCTCCTCGAAGTTGAGATCCATCGACACGTCCACCTCGTAGCGCCCGCCGATGCGGTGCTCTTCCTGCATGACGCCGTGATGCGCGTAAAAGACGGCGTTGACGAGTCGAACGGTTCCTTTCGGCATTTTCTTGATGACAATTGAAGGGTAGCAGACAAGCTACGACGCCGGGACGCCCGCAGGAACGACACGGCGATATTTCACCGCGACGTGGAATTTGATGCGTGATGCGTGAGGTTGCCCCATCGAGACGTTGTACCGATGCGCCCTCACGTTTCACGTTTCAATCATCATCTCGCACCAAACCGCTCTTTCAGCACGAAGGGGAGTTGGTCCAAAACATCGAGGGCCATCATGGTGCGGGGATCGAGGTGAGTGGCATAGCGGTCGGCGGCGGCGCCGCCGAGGTGAAGGGCGCAGACGGCGGCCTTGAGGGGATTGAGGCCCTGGGCGAGGTAGCCGGCGCACATCCCCGCCAGCACGTCCCCCGTCCCGGCAGTGGCGAGGGCGGGGTTGCCGGTGGCGTTAATGTAGGCCGTTCCGTCCGGGGCCGCCACCACGCTCGGCATCCCTTTGAGCACGAGCACGCAGTTCCATTCCTGCGCGAAACGCTGCGCGGTGCGGACGCGGTCGGTGAGGTCCACGTTGTCCCCGGCGAGGCGTTTGAACTCACCCGCGTGCGGCGTCAGGATGAACCGGCCTTCGGCGTGGCGCTTCAGCAGGTCGGTGTGACCGGCGAGGGCGTTGAGACCATCGGCGTCGATCACCACCGGCCCCTTCGCTTCTTGCAACAGGGCGCGGACAAACGCCTGCGTCTGCGGGTGCCGCCCCAGCCCGCAGCCGACGAGGAGGGCGCCTGCCTTCTCCATGCGCTCCGCGAGGGCGTCCATCGCCCCCGCCGCCT
>JAHEMB010000420.1 GCA_024643915.1 Rhodothermaceae bacterium
TCCGGCGGCGAGGCGGGGTTCGGCGAGTGGCTGGACGCACCGCAGCGTCCGGCGCCGCACGAGTCCGTACCAGCCACGTACCAGTCCGGCGCCTACCAGCCTGCTGCCTACCAGCCCGGCGCCTACCAGCCCGGCCCGTACCTGCCGGTGCACGTGCCCCGCAACGCCCAGTTGCCGGCTACGCGCTCGCGCCCGCCGCTCTATCCGCCAAACCCAGAGGTACGGGCCAGCAAGTCGCTCCACGAGGGACTGGCCATCTTGCAACGGGGGCGCTGGCTGATCCTGGCCGTGTTCCTTGCGGTGATGGGGGGCGTGCTGCTTTACACCTTCCTCACTCCGCCCCGCTACGAAGCCTACGCCCTCCTCCTCGTCGATACGCAGCAGGGCTCGCAGACCACCGACGCCCTCTCGTCGCTCCGTTTCATGGGCGGCGCGGATCTGGGCGGCAGCCGCAAGCTCTCCAACCAGGCCATGATCCTCGAACAGTCACTGCCCCTGGCGCAGCGCACGTCCGAGCGGCTCATGGAGATCCAGACCGTCCCGCAGGCCGGCACCCCCCTGACGATCCTCGAAAACGAGCAAGGGCCGCTCACTACCATCGAAGTGGCCGAGCGCTTGCAGAAGAAATACGTGTCCATCAAGTCGGCAGAGAAGGAGATGGCCGCCGACGCCCTCACCGTTTTCGCCCGGAGCAAGAACCCAGGTGAGGCGGCCCTCATCGCCAATTTATACGCGGACGAGTACGTCAAGCTGACGCGCGAGGCCAGCCGCCAGAGCCTTATCGCCCAGCGCCTCTTCCTCGAAGAGCAGATCGACAAGAACAAGGCGGAGCTGCTCCGGCTCGAAGAGCAGGTGAAGCAGTACAGGACCCGCACCGGCGCCGTGGCCCTCGACCAGGAGGCGTCTAACATGATTGGGCAGATCGCCCTCCTCGACGCCGAACTGGACGCCACCCGCATCGACTTGCAGACGCGCCAGGCCTCGGCCAGCCGCCTTGACGAGCAACTCGCAGAGCTTCAGCCGAAGCTGGTGCAGCGGGTATCCTCGGGGGTGGAGCGGGAACTCGAAGAGGTGCAGAGCCGCATCGCCCAGTTCGAGATGCAGCGCGAGGAGATCTACCTCTTCGACCCGGCGCTACGGCAGAACCCGGCGGGCCGGCAGGACCTCATTGAACTCAATACTAAGATTGCCCAACTAGAACGGCGCGCCAATACCCTCAGCAGCCAGTTTGTCGAGGAGCTGGTAGCCGTGGGCGGAGCCGACCCCCGGTCGAAGGAAAACGGGGGGAGCTTCGTAGGGCAGCTTCAGCAGAAGCTGGCTGAAGAGCAGGTCGCCCTGAAGGGGTTGCAGGCGAAAGAGACCGCCCTCCGCGAGCGCCTGGGCGCCTACAACAGCAAGCTACAGCGGATTCCAAGCCAGGCCCTCCAACTCGTCCAACTCGAGCGCGAGCGCGCCACGACCGAGCGCAACTACCTCCTGCTCGTGCAGAAGCTGCAAGAGACACGCATCGCAGAGGAGTCGGAGCTGGGCTTTGCCGAAGTCATCCGCCCGGCCCTGGTGCCGGTGAAGCCGGTGAAGCCGAACAAGCCGATCAACCTCATCTTCGGTGGCCTCCTCGGGTTGCTACTGGGGCTGTCTGCGGCGGTGGCCCGGCATAAGCTCGACACGCGCGTGCATGGGCCGGACGACTTGCGCGACCGGGGCTACAGCCTCATCGGCGTCATCCCGGACATGCGGCGCATGGTGAAGAAGGAGTTTGACGGGCAGGCGCAGATCGACGTCGAGGGGCGCGCCGTCAACACGTCGCTCGTGACCCTGCTGAATCCTTTCTCGCCCACGGCGGAGGCCTACCGGCGCCTTTACACCAACCTTCAGTTCAGCAGCCCGGACACGGGGTTGCGGACGATCCTCGTCACCAGCCCGGAGGCAGGCGCGGGCAAGAGCGTCACGGCCCTCAACTTGGCCATCACCGCCGCCCAGGCGGGCAAGCGCGTCCTGCTTATCGACGCGGACCTGCGCCTGCCGTCCGTCCATCAGTACCTCGGCCTCAAAGCCGGGCCCGGCCTGCGCGAAGTGCTCTTCGCCGAGGGGCCGAACTTCGACCCGGCGACCTTCGCCACGGGCGTGGACAACCTCTTTGCTTTCACCGTCAGCGAGCCGATGGCGGCGCCGTCGGGGCTGCTCGGCTCACAGAAGATGCAGCAGTTGCTCTACAGCCTCCGCTCGGCCTTCGACCTCGTCATCTTCGACTCGCCGCCGCTGCTGGTGGCCGCCGACGCCATGCTGCTGGCCGGCCTGTGCGACGCCACGCTCGTCGTAGCCGGCTCCCGGACGACTGATCTCGACGCCCTCTCCCAGACGTTCGAGGAGCTGCAAAACGCCGAGGCGCGCGTGACCGGCGTGGTGCTCAACCGCTTCGATCCCTCTATCAACTATGAGTACAAACACACCTATGGCTACCGATATCAGGAAGGCGCCTACTATTACGCCGCCTCGTAGCAGAAGCTTCGCTCTGCTGGTGGTCCTCCTGCTGGCGGCGGCCCCGGCCTTCGCGCAAAGCGCGCAGCCGACCCAGCGGTTCGATGAGGTGCGCACCAACAGCGGCTCCTACTTTTTCCACGTCAAGCCCGGCGAGGCCACCATGAAGGTGCAGGTGTTGGGCGCCGTGCGCGCCCCCGGCCTCTACGAGTTGGGGCGGGGCACCTCCGTGAGCACCCTCCTGGCCCTCTCGGGTGGCCCCCTCCTCGACGTGCGCCAGCGCAACAACAAGCGCACCGTAACCCTTCGCCTCTGGCGTTCCGGCCACACTCAACCCTACTACGAGACCATCCTGGAACAGGCCGTGGCCCGCCCGGAAACCTCGCCTGCGATGCAAGAGGGCGACGTGTTGATGGTCGAGATCGAAGAGAAGCAGAAGTTCGGCTGGCGCGACGCCTTTACCATCGTCGGCGGCGTAGGGGCGCTCGCCTTTGCCATCGAAAGCATCGTTACTATCTCCAAGTGAACCCCGGAAACGATGCCTTTTGCGACGGCCTGGACCACCCCTGGGGAAGTGCCGCCCCCTGCCGAGGCTACCCTCCTCCGGCAGTTGTTCGGCTTCCTCCACGACGAAGCTGTTCCCTACTGCGTAGTAGGCGACGTGCGCGGTTTTCCTGATCGCATCGATGGGGATGTGGACCTGGTGGTGCCCAGCGAGGTGCTACCCCGCGTGCCGACCCTGCTCCAGCATTTCTGCGCGCGGCACGACGCGCGCCTCGTTCAGGTCCTTCAGCATGAACAGACGGCCTTCTACTTCGCGCTCGCCCGGCTCGACGACGCCGGGCGCCCGCATTTTCTGCATCCCGACTTCTGCAGCGATTACTACCGCAACGGTACCCTATTTCTGCACGCCGAGGCGCTCCTCGAAGGACGTATTCTTGACAAAGAGAAGGGGTTTTACGTCGCTGCGCCTTCGTTGGCGTTCATTTATTACCTGCTCAAACGCATCGACAAGGGCCTGTTGGACGACCGGCAGGGGGCGTACCTGAGCGATACCTGGGCGCAGGACCCGCAAGGCGCTTTCGAACAACTCAAACGATTCTGGCCAAGCGACGACGCCGAACTGCTGGCTCTGACGGCCGCCTCAGGCGACTGGGCGCCCGTGCGTGATGCCCTGCCGATGTTGCGCTACGCACTCCATCAGGGTCTGCCCGGGAGCCTCGCGGCTCGTCTCGGCGAAGGGGGCCGTCGTGCCCGCCGCCTCGCGCAGCCGACGGGGCTGTGTGTGGCGTTTCTCGGCTCCGACGGCAGCGGCAAGAGCAGTGTTATCGACGGCGTGCTGCCCCTCTTGGCTCCGGCCTTTCGCCGCACCAGCCGGATGCACTTCCGACCTGCTCTCGGTCTCCGGCAGACAGACGCCCCCGTGACCGACCCCCATGCTCGCCCCCCGCGCTCCGCCCCGGCTTCCATACTGAAGCTCCTCTATTACGCCCTTGATTATCTGTTGGGCTACGCCGTCAAGACGCGGACGCGACTCGTCCGTTCAACGCTCGTGGCTTTCGACCGGTATTACGACGACCTGCTGATCGACCCGGTGCGCTACCGCTACGGCGGGCCGCGCTGGCTGGCAAAGGCGCTGCGGCGGTTCGTGCCGCGCCCTGACCTCGTCGTGCTGCTCGACGCGCCCGCCGAGGTTTTGCACGCGCGCAAGCAAGAGGTGCCCCTTGCAGAGACGGCGCGGCAGCGTGCCGCCTATCGCCGCTACGTCGATGAACTGCCGGAAGGCCGTGTCGTCGAGGCTGCGCAGCCGCTGGAGGCCGTGGTGTACGAGACGGCCGGCGTGGTGCTGGATCACCTCGCCCGGCGCACGGCCCTTCGGCTCGGTCTTTCGCCCGAAGAACCCGTTGCCGGGGATCTCGCTTGATCGACTGGATGCCATACTTCCCCGCCGGAACGCCGGTGCTGGCCCTCCCGAGTTGGTCAGCGCCGCGCTTGTTTCTGCCTGCCACAACCCCGACGGCGCGGTGGCGGGCGAGCGGTTTCTATCCGGCCTTCCGGTTC
>JAHEMB010000421.1 GCA_024643915.1 Rhodothermaceae bacterium
CGCGCAGGGCGGCGGCGACGCTTGAGGGCATGGCGCCGAGGTGGACAGGGATGTGCGCCGCCTGCGCCACCATCCGCCCCTCGCCGTCGAAGAGCGCGCAGGAGAAGTCGCGCCGCTCCTTGATGTTGGGCGAGTAGCTCGTCCGCTGGAGCGTCACGCCCATCTCCTCGGCCACCCCGGCGAAGCGGTGGCGGTAGAGTTCGAGCAGGATCGGGTCAAGCATCACCGCGCGCCTGGGAGCCGTACAGCACGAGGTGGCGGAGCCGCTCGCCGTAAAGGTCGCGCAGGGCCGCCGTGGCGTCGGCGAGGACCGCCTGGACGACTGGGGAGAGATGCTCGGGGAACGAAGGGGACATAGCCGTCTCGGGTCGAATCGTTTCGCACCGAGAGATGAGGATCCTCAGCGCAACATCAGGCGAAGGCCGAAGTGGACGCGGTGGCTGATGTCATCCTCGGAGGCCCATTGCAAGAAAGGCAGGCTCACGAAGGGGGCGAGTTGGTAGCCGGGCCGGTTGTACTCTACCCCCGCCTGCGCCCACATCACGCCGCCCCGGTATTCGCGCGTCCGCGTCTCCGGCTCTTCAATCGACGCGTTGAGGCGATTGGTGTCCTCAGCGGGCCGGCGGAAATTCTCGAACAAGTTGTACTGGCCGCCCTCGAAGACGAGCGATCCGAAGATGTTACTGCGCGCCGGGTTCAGCAGCACCGCATACTGCATCATCACGTGCGCCTCCCACCCGAGGGCGCGGGTGAAGATGACCTCCAGGCCAGGCGTCTGGGCGACGTGCTGGAAGGCATCGTCGGGGACTTCGGCGCGCACCCAGTCCTGGAATCCCATATTCACGCGCCGCACGCCGAGGACATAGTCGGCGGAGAAGTTGGGGGCGAGGAGCGAGGTGTAGAGGAACGCCAGATCCATCTGCGGGAAGCCCGTGAGCGCGTCGTAGCTCGGGTCCACGGCAAGGCGGAAGGCGTAGTCAGTCATCTCCACCGTGCGGTAATACTGCAACACGATCCAGCTCAGGGCGAGCTTGCGCCCGGCGTAGCTGCCCGAGGCATCGACGATGGCGCTCACGTCGAATTGGGGCAGCAGCCGGTAGTCGAGGCGGACGCTTACACCGAGCGGGTCCGACGCGCCGGTGGGCAGTTCTTCGTTGCGGACGAGGCCGGCGGGGCGGTACGACACCTCGGCGGTGACGGCGTAGCCGTCGAAGAAGCTGCGGCGGGCAGATTCGTTCTGATAGAAGGGGTCGAAGACACGGAAGGGGCGCTGCGCCGTGGCGTCTTCGGGCAGCAGCAGGCAGGCCAGGCAGGCCAGCAACAGCACGGACCGCCCGCGCAGGACCGCCCGGGTCGCCGTGCCTCGCCGTGTCCGCCTTTTCAATGACATGAGATGCCTCGGGGATGCCCGCCCGACAAGGTACGAACGCCTCGCCTCAAATGCATTCGTGCAGATCGAAGATGTTACGTTTCTAAAGCGACATCGTTTCGCCCGGCTGGAGTACGCGCGACGCGAAGCCAGCGTCTTTCATGAGATCGGCCCAGCGGCCCGTATCCACCTCGATCAGGGGGAAGGTGTCGTAGTGGAGGGGCACGGCCAGCTTCGGCTTGACCATCTTCGCCGCGCGGATCGAATCCTCCGGCCCCATCGTGAAGCAGTCGCCGATGGGCATCAGGCAGAGATCCACGTCGTGCTCCTCGCCCGTCCACGCCATCTCGGCAAAGGGGCAGGTGTCACCTGTATTATAAATACACTTGCCCTCGGCGTGGATGATGAAGCCGTTGGGGTTGCCGCCGTAGGTGCCGTCCGGGAAAGACGATGAATGGCGGGCGTAGGTCTGCTTCACGCGCCCCCAATCAAAATCCCACCAGCCGCCCGTGTTCATCGGCTGAACGTTGTCGTGGCCATTTTGCTGGGCGTACTGTGTAATCTCGAAGTTGGCGACGAGGAGGGCGCCGGTGCGTTTGGCGATGTCGAGCGTATCGCCCCAATGATCGCCGTGGGCGTGGGTAAGCAAGAGTACGTCAGGATGCAGATCGCCCGGCGTAACGACGCCCTCGGCGTGCGGGTTGCCGCTGATGAAGGGGTCGAAGAGGAGCGTCGTGCCGTTCGTTTCGAGTTGAAAGGCCGAGTGGCCAAAGTAGGTCAGCTTCATTGCGGCGCGGTGTCGGGTGCGACAGTGGTTGCTTCGCAGAAAATAGTACGTCGTCTCGGGGAGAAACGCAACATCCCGGCGACAAAGGGCCGGCGCTGACCGGCTGTAACGACCTGCTGATATCTTCGCACGGCTATTGCTTTCCGCCGATGATGAACTAACCTTACGTCTCCTTGCGCCGAAATCTGCTGCTTGCCCGCGAGGCAGCAGGCGGCCGCGAGACTGCCGTTACCTTCATGCTCTCGTGTAGTCATTCTCCCATAGGCGGAAACCGAAGGTTCACGCTAGTAAATCCAGGTTTTCGTGACATCCGTCCTGGGTCCCCGCCTTCGCGGGGAAGACTATAAGGAGGGCGGTGGATTCTCAACCTTCGTGCCGCCCGGAGTCGCCCCGATTCATGCTGCATTCGCCTCGCTCCGTTCATCTTATCGCTCACGTCCGGCGCGGCGCAGGCCTGGGGCTGGTGGCGGTGGGCATTCTTTGGCTGGCAGGGTGCGAAGGACCGCTCTCGACCCTGGAGCCGGCGGGTCGCGGGGCGGCACAGATTGCCGAGCTGTTCTGGTGGATGACCGGGGGGGCCGCCCTTGTGTGGCTCTCCGTCGTCGGCCTCGCCGTCTACGCCATCCGCGTCAGCCCCGAGGCGCACAGTGTGCGCAAGGCGAAGTGGCTCATCATCGGCGGCGGCGCGGTCTTTCCGACGATCGTACTCTCGGGCTATCTCGTCTACGGCCTCGCCCTAATGCCCGCCCTGCTCGCCCCGGCAGGGGAGGGCGGCTTGCAGATCGAGGTGTCGGGCGAGCAGTGGTGGTGGCGCGTCCGCTACATCACGCCTGAAGGCGAAACCGTCGAACTGGCGAACGAGGTGCGCCTGCCCGTAGGCCGCCGCGTCGATTTCCTCCTCAGCAGCCCCGACGTGATCCACTCTTTCTGGATCCCTTCGCTCGGCGGCAAACTCGACATGATTCCGGGGCGAGTGAACCGCCTGACGCTGGAGCCGACGAAGGTGGGCACCTACCGGGGCGCCTGCGCCGAATATTGCGGCACCGCCCACGCCCTGATGCAATTCTACGCCGTGGTAGAAGAAGAGGACGCCTTCGCCGCGTGGCTGACGCGCCAGGCCAAACCAGCGGCCCCCCCTACCTCAGCCCTCGCCGCGCGCGGCCAACGGCTGTTCCTGTCGAACGGCTGCGGCGCCTGCCACACCGTCAGGGGCACGGAGGCCGACGGCGTCGTGGGGCCGGACTTGACGCACGTGGGTAGCAGGGTCAGCCTCGGCGGTGGCCTGCTGCCCACCGAGCCGGAGGATTTCCTGCGCTGGGTAGCCCACACCGAGGCCGTCAAGCCGGGCGTTCACATGCCCGCTTTCGGAATGCTGCCGGATGAGGAGCTGCGCGCCCTCGCGGCCTATCTGAGTGAGTTGGAATGAGTACGACCCGCCCCAAGACGACGCCCCACGACCCGGAGCCCCTCGCACACGCGCCGCCTCCGTCGGTGCAGCGCGCCCAGGAGGCCCGGCTGTTGAAGACGTGGAAAACGCCCGAGGGCTGGCGCTATTGGTCGGCGGTGAACAACTCCGAGGTAGGGCTGTGGTACACCGCGGCGGCCTGTTTCTTCTTCCTCTTCGGCGGTGTGCTGGCCCTGCTGATGCGCACCCAGCTCGCCATACCCGAGAACGACTTCCTCTCGGCGGACCTCTACAACCAGGTCTTCACGCTCCACGGCTCGGTGATGATGTTCCTCTTCGCCGTGCCCATCTTCGAGGCGTTCTCCATCATGATCCTGCCGCAGATGATGGGGGCGCGCGACCTGCCTTTCCCCCGCCTCTCGGCCTACGGCTTTTGGAGCTTCGTCCTCGGCGGCGTCTTTGTGTGCGGCTCCATCTTTTTCAACGCCGCGCCCGTGGGCGGCTGGTTCATGTACCCGCCCCTCACCACCGCCTACCAGACGGGCGTGGGTAACGACATCTGGCTGCTCGGGCTGACGTTTATCGAGGTGGCCGCCATCGCCGCCGCGGTGGAGTTGATCGTGGGGGTGCTGAAGTGCCGGCCGCCGGGGATGCGGATCAACCTGATGCCGCTCTACGCGTGGTACGTCCTCGTGGTGGCGGGGATGATCCTGTTCGCCTTCCCTCCTCTCATCGCGGGCGACATCCTGCTGGAGTTGGAGCGGATGCTCGACTGGCCTTTCTTCGACCCGGCGCGCGGCGGCGACCCGATCCTGTGGCAGCACCTCTTCTGGATTTTCGGGCACCCTGAGGTCTACATCATCATGCTGCCCTCCATCGGCCTCGTGGCGATGATCGTGCCGACGTTCGCGCGGACGCCCATCGTGGGGTACGGGTGGATCGTGCTGGCGGCGGTGGGCACGGGCTTC
>JAHEMB010000422.1:0-469 GCA_024643915.1 Rhodothermaceae bacterium
CTATCGACGACAATACGCGAAACGTCCTGCCCGCTGGCCGAGACCTCTTTGAAGATGAGGTGCACCACCTGCGAGCGGGTGTCGTCGGTTATCACCTCGAACATCCAGTGGTTCGGCTCGACCTCGCGTGAGTTCGGGCCGTACCGCGACTGGAGCATCGAGGTCAGGTTCTGAAATTTCATCCGGCTTCGGTGAACGGGTATAGGCTGGCGGGCTAACACGAACGTACCTCTTCGATCTGGGAGCCTGCCGCGGCAGACTCGTTGCACTCAACCGCGCGCGCGGCGCGTATGATTCCGCGACTCCAGGGCCATAACACAAATATTACTACACCCAGGCCGCCTCTCATACCCGGCGTTGGATACGGCACTTTCGGCGCCCTGCCCCGCGCGCGTTCGTCTTCTCGCCGGCACCCTGCCCATTAGGTTGGAGGATAGGGGATGCCGTTTCATCGCCCTACCCCCCTCCC
>JAHEMB010000422.1:479-4528 GCA_024643915.1 Rhodothermaceae bacterium
AGAAAGCAGTTTTTGATCCAAAGCACAACCCCACTCCCGCGATTGCAGCCTCGCCGCGAGCGATGCCTCACGCTACCTCAAGTTGCTAAATCATCCATAATTCAACGGTTCGCGTTGAATCAATGAGAGGGCGTGGCTAGTTTGTGGAAAACCCAGGCCGGCATCTCGCCCAGTACGAGGTGCCTTTTTTGTTTGTTGTCCGTTGCTTGTCGTACGTGGTTCGTCGTTTACCGTCCACGGTCGTATCGGCATCGACAACGGACAACTAACCACAGCGAGCAAAGCGAGCGCACCACTTCTTTATGAGCGACCTCCTAGATAAAATCGTTTCACTGAGCAAACGGCGCGGATTTATATTTCAGTCGTCCGAGATTTACGGCGGGCTGGCGGCCACCTACGATTACGGCCCCCTCGGCGTGGAACTGAAGCACAACGTGCGCGAGCGCTGGTGGCAGGCGATGGTCTACCAGCACGACAACATCGAGGGCCTCGACGCGGCCATCCTCATGCACCCGACGGTCTGGAAAGCTTCGGGCCACGTCGATGCTTTCAACGATCCGCTCATCGACGACAAGGCGTCGAAGATGCGGTACCGCGCCGACCAGCTCATCGAAGGCTATATCGAGAAGTTGCGGAAGAAGGGCAAGGAGGACGAGGCCGACCGCGTCTACCAGCGCCTCGTCGAAGCTCTCCACGCCGACGACATGCCGAAGGCGCTCCACCAGATCATCATGGACGAGGAGATCCGCTCGCCGGACTCCGGCGCGTTCGACTGGACCGAGGTGCGGCAGTTCAACCTGATGTTCGAGACCTACATCGGCCCCCTTGCCGAAACCGACAACCGCATCTATCTCCGGCCTGAGACGGCGCAGGGCATCTTCGTCAACTTCCACAACGTGGCCCAGTCGGCGCGGCAGCAGGTGCCCTTCGGCATCGCGCAGATCGGCAAGGCCTTCCGCAACGAGATCGTCGCCCGCCAGTTCATCTTCCGCATGCGCGAGTTCGAGCAGATGGAGATGCAATACTTCGTCCGCCCCGGCGACCAGATGGACGCTTACGAGGCCTGGCGGGAGAAGCGCCGGCAGTGGCACCTCGATAACGGCGTGCGCGAAGAGAAAATCGGCTGGCACACGCACGAAAAGCTGGCCCATTACGCCGACGCGGCGGTGGACATCCAGTATGAGTTCCCCTGGGGCTGGCAGGAGGTGGAGGGCATCCACAGCCGCACCGACTACGACCTGGGCCGCCATCAGGAGTTTTCCGGTAAAAAGATGGAGTATTTCGATCCGCAGACGCAGGAGCGCTACCTGCCCTTCGTGGTCGAGACGTCGGTGGGGCTGGATCGGACGATCCTGATGCTGCTGTGCGACGCTTACCGCGAGGAAGAGGTGGAGGGCGAAAAGCGCACCGTGCTGAAATTCCACCCGAAGATCGCGCCCATCAAGGCCGCCGTCTTCCCCCTTGTCAAGAAAGAAGGGATGCCCGAGATCGCCGAGGTCATCACGGCGGACCTGCGGGGACGCTTCAATGCTTTCTACGACGAGAAAGGCAGCGTCGGCAAGCGCTACCGCCGCATGGACGAGGCCGGCACGCCCTTCTGCATCACAGTCGACGGCCAGACCCTCGAAGACGGCACCGTCACCGTCCGCGACCGCGATACCCTCGAACAGATCCGCATCGACAAAGCTAACGTCGCCCGCTTCCTCGAAGACAAAATCGCCTGATTGCGGATTGAGTCAATGTAGCGCCACCACTGTTGTGGGCACCCGATCCGCAATTACTCGGCTGGTTCGAGGGAGGCGGACATAGAGCCTTTGCAGTGGGGGATGCGCCAGTCAGCGCCGTAGCTATGCACCTGGTCGCGCTTTAGTTCGGCGCGTTCCTTATGCGTCGTATCGACGATGACGCGGCCCGCCAGGTCCACCTCGCAGGCCATGCGGAAGGCCGTGGCGGTGCTGTGGCCGAAGACCTTCCCCAGCATCTCGATGACGTAGGCGTAGGTGTGGTCGTCGTCGTCGTGCAGTACCACGTGGTAGCGCGGCACGTGCAGCGTCTTTTCCTCTTTCTTCTCCCGCTGCGTCTCGCGCTTCTTCTCTTTTCGCTTCGGCGGGGCGATGGCGGGGGCGTCGGCCGGAGACATCTGGTAATTCTTTCTAGATCTGAGCGGTGGGCAGCGTGGCTGAGGTCATAATCTACAATCTACGAAGGGCGCAGCGAGGCATTTTTCTCCGTCGTCGCAAAAGCTTCGCGCTCGAAGGGATTATCCAGATACGGATGGCCGCCGCGCAGCCCGGCGAGGAGACCCGCCAGCAGGTAGGCCGGCACGAAGAGCGGCCCCCACCGCTCGGCCTGCCGCACGTGGACGCGCTCATGGGCGCGCGTGCGGTCGAGCGCTTCGGCGTCGCGGCCCAGGACGACGTGGCCGAGCGCCAGGGCGAGGGCGCCACCCTTCAGCGGCACCGCCTGCCGCAGCAGCCACCCGACGGCGCCGCCCTGCACTTCCAGCACACCCTGCACGAGGCGTACCTTGCCACGCCCGATGAGGGCGAGCGGCACGAAGAGCAGCCCCAGTCCGGTCGTCGGGAAGGCCCAGAGGTAGCGGAGCAGGCGGGTGGGCAGCATGCGGTCTTTTCGCATCACGGCGCAGGGGTTAAACGGTAATACGCCTCGTCCGGCGCGAAAGCCTCGCGCGCCAGCGTGTAATAAAGGAGCGCCTGCCCTTCCCTTTGCACGCGCTGCACGAACGCCAGGCCACACCGTTCCATCACCCCGAAGGAGGCCGTGTTGGGCACATCGGCGGCGGCGACGATGCGGTCGAAGCCGCACGTCTCGAAGCCGAAGCGAACGAGGGCGCGGGCCGCCTCGGTGGCGAGGCCCCGGCCCCAGTAATCCGGGTGGAGGCCGTAGAGCAGTTGCAACTCAGGCGGCTCGAAAAAGTGGCGGAAGCCGCCGAAGCCGATGATTTTCTCTTCGTCCTCGCCTCGCGGTACGAAGACGAAGGAGCCGTACCCATGATCCGCGAAACTCTCCGCACTGCGGGCGACCTCCTCCTCTGCCCAGGCGAGGGAGACGAGCTCGTCGTCAAGGAGGTAACGGCGCACGGCGGGGTTCGTCCACAGGCGATGCAGTGCGCCGGTATCGGCGGGGCGGTAGGGGCGCAGGCGCAGCCGGGGCGTTTCGATGAGGAAGCCGGGCATCGGACGAAGGCTCATGAACTCAGGACCGTGAACAAGAAAACCTAGTCGGAAGGGAAAAGCAAGCTAGGGCGAAACGCGCTTCGGGGAAGCCGGTATGCTGGAAAGGGGTGGCAAACCAGGAGGAAGCAGGCAATGCACAGGCGTTTGGGCAGATGGATGAGTGGGGTGCTGCTGGCGACGGTACTGACTGGCGGCGGCTGCCACGGTCGGGCGCCGGCGCCGGAAGGGATCGCCGCAGGAGGCGCCGCGCGGGATTCGTCGTTCGCGCACTTGGTCGAAAAGCTATCCGAGCCGGGCGGGTACTTCGACACCGACAACCTGATCTCGAACGAGCGCTCATACCTGCACGCGCTGGATGCGTTGCGCGAGCGCGGGGTAGAGGGCGGTGCCTACCTCGGGGTGGGGCCGGATCAGAACTTCTCGTACATCGCCCAGGTCCGCCCCCGCCTCGCCTTCATCGTCGATGTGCGGCGGGACAACCTGCTCCAGCATCTCTTCTTCAAGGCCCTCTTTGCCGAGGCCCGCACCCGCCTCGATTACCTCTGTTTGCTTCACGGGCGGCTCGCTCCTGAAGAGGCAGTGGCGTGGGAAGAGGCTTCCATCGAGGATCTTGTCGCCTACGTGGAGGGGGCGCCGCCCACCGGCGCGGAGGCAGCGCGAACGCGCATACAGCAGGCGATGCAGCACGCCGGACTGGAGCTCTCGGAGGCAGACCTCGACACGGTGGACCGCATCCATCGCCGCTTCATCGCTGCCGGCCTCGACCTGCGCTTCCAGAGCCACGGGCGAGCGCCACGCGCCTACTATCCCACCTTCCGCGACCTGCTTCTCGAAAAGGATCGGGCGGGGCGT
>JAHEMB010000423.1 GCA_024643915.1 Rhodothermaceae bacterium
GGACGGCCCACGCCTGCCTGTGTGGAACCCCAGGCCCAGCTGCTGCGCCACCTCCAACCTGGCATTGATCGACAGGTGGAGGTCCCCCGCCGCGACGCGAAGTCGGCGAACCAACTTGCCCGCGCCTTCCTGAAATCTAGCTTCCTCAACTCCATGGTCACGCAGATGCACCCATCGAACGCCCGCCCCCACGGCCCTCACGACGCGCTCGGCGCGCTCCGGGACGGTAAACCGGTCAGCGATCAAGACGAGCCGCGGCAGCGCAAGCAATTCAGGATCCCGTATCAAAATCCGAAATCGACCTTGCCTGCGTGCGGCGAGGAAGCGCGGGCGTAGAAGCGGCGAGGAATGCGCCCGGCCCGGAAAGCCAGGCGGCCCGCCTCCACAGCGTTGCGCATGGCGCGGGCCATCAGCACCGGATGCTGCGCGTTTGAGATGGCCGTATTGAGCAGGATGCCGTCGTAGCCGAGTTCCATGGCGACGGCGGCGTCGCTGGCCGTGCCGATGCCGGCATCGACGAGGAGGGGCACGCTGTCAATCAGTTCTCGGATGAGTTGGAGATTATAGGGATTGACAAGGCCCATCCCGCTACCGATGGGCGAGGCGAGGGGCATGACAGCAGCGCACCCCAAATCGACCAGTTTGCGGCAGGTGATGGGGTCGTCGTTGCTGTAGGCGCAGACGGTGAAGCCGTCATCCACGAGCGTCTTGGCGGCCTTGAGGAGCTGCTCAACATCCGGCAGCAGGGTCTCGTCGTCGCCGATGACTTCGAGCTTGATGAGATCGGTTTCGAGCGCCTCGCGTGCCAATTGTGCGACGAGAACAGCCTCTTTGGCCGTGTAGCAGCCTGCCGTGTTCGGCAGCAGATGCACCCCCTGCCGCCGCAGCAGGTCGAGCAGGCTCTCCTCCGACTGATCGCCGAGGTTGACACGGCGCACAGCGACGGTGACGAGTTCAGTGCCGGCAGCGTCGAGCGCCTCCAGCATCACGTGAGGACTCGGATAGCCGCTCGTCCCCACCAGCAGGCGTGACGAGAGCGCGAGCGATCCCAGCCGCAGCACGTCTTCGGCTCCGGTCACCGTTTCTCCATTCTTAATAAAAGCATCAGCCATCAGCTACCCCAAAATCCGAAATTCGCAAACCGACCTCCCCAACCTGCATTCGATTCATCCGCCCTGCGTAGCCGTCACGATCTCCACCCGATCCCCGTCTTCTAGCAAATGGCCCGCCCATTTAGCCCTGGGCACGACCTCGTCGTTCACCGCCACGGCTACCCCTTTCGCCTTTTCGGCGACCACGTTCATCTCGGCCAGGAGGGCGGGCAGGTCCGTCCCGGCGGGCACCTGCCGGGCCTCGCCGTTGACGAGCACCTCACACTGCGTGAGAGAGGAAATCATGTCGGAGAGGGGATCGATGGGTGGACCGAAAAACGTAGCGGAGAAAACGGCTTGAGCCACGGCGAGGTTTCTCCGGTGAGGACGAGAAGGGCGATCTCCTGGGCCGTGACGGGCGCGAGCAAGATGCCGTGGCGATAATGCCCGGTGGCGAGAACGATGCCGGGCGCTGCATGGCCTAAGAGCGGCGCGTGGTCGCGGCTACCCGGGCGCAGGCCGGCCCAGGTATCGGCGACGGGCAAGTCGTAGATTCCGGGCACCACCTCCCAGGCGCCCTCCAGGAGGCGAAAAAGGCCCCCCGCCGTCACACGCGTGTCGAAGCCCATCTCCTCGTTCGTCGCGCCCACCAGGAGCCGCCCGTCACTCTTCGGCGCGAGGTAGGCTTGCGGCCCCCGCACAACGTGCCGCAACCCGAACGGCGCCTCCATCCTGAGTTCTATCATCTGCCCCTTCACCGGGCGTACGGCGGGCCGTGCAGTCTCCTCCAGCCCTTCAAGCTGCCGCGACCACACACCCGCCGCCACAATAACCACCCCGGCATCGACGCGCGCTCCTGCTTCCGCTATGACAGCCGGGCGCCTTTCGTCGGGGACAAGGGCACGGATGCCGGTCTGTTCGTGCAGCGTGCCCCCCTGCCGCAAGAAAGCCTCCCGCAACGCCCCGATGAGCCGCCGGTTGTCCACCTGATGATCGCCAGAGGAGAAAACGGCGGCGGCAAGGCGCGGCGCAAGAAACGGCTCGATCTCCAATGCCTCGGCCCCTGTCAGCCAATCGACAGCAAGCCCCTGCTCCTGCTGAAAGGTATAGAGGCGACGCAGGGTCACGGCGCTGTCGCGGTCGTCGGCGACGATGAGGGTTCCGTCCGTCCGGTAATCCACCTGCTGCGCACCTTCGTCCTCGAGGGACGCAACGAACGCGGGCCAACGGCGCAGGCTCTCGCGGCTAAGGTGGTACAATTCCTCTTCCTCAAATCCTATCTCGGCGTCGGGGGCCAGCATGCCGGCGGCAAGCCAGGACGTGCCCCGCCCGGCCTCGCCCCGGTCGAAAACGACAACCTCGCGGCCCGCCCGCGCCAGCGTCCACCCGGTCGCCAGCCCGATCACGCCGCCGCCGACAATGACGATGGGTTTGGAGGTACTCAAAATGAAGCGCTGCTTGCGTGGCTAGCGTTTACGTTGCTAAACCTATCGCCCCCGCCCCGGTTAGTTTCCCTCTGATGCAGAGCTCTTTCGATACCATCATTGTAGGGGCGGGACTGGCGGGGGCCTGCGCGGCGCTGCACCTGAGTCGGCGCCAGCGGGTGCTCGTCCTCGAAGCGGTCGAGCCCGCAGCCGGAGCATCCGGGGTAGCCGCCGGCCTTGTCAACCCGTTCATGGGCCGACGCGCCCGCCCCGTCTGGCGCTTCGCCGAGGCGCTCGATACGCTCGAAGAAACGTTCGCCCTGGCCGACGCTAGTTTACTTTACCATCGCACCGGCGTCCTCCGCCCTGCCGCCGATGCGAAGCAGGCGACTTTTTTTCGTGAGACTGCGGCAGCGTATCCCACATACACGACTTGGAATACTGAAGGGTTGGTTCGGGAGCACTTCCCTGCTGTTACTGCCCCACACGGCGCCCTCCTCGTCCGCATGGGCGGCGGCCTCGACGGCTCAGCGTTCGTCGGCGCCCTTCTTGAAGCTGCCTCTGCGCTAGGCGCCGAGATTCGTGCCCAAACCCGAGTCTATGACTGGAAGGAAACAAACGAAGAGGCCGTCGTGGAGGTGGCTGCATCGGGCCGGATCGAAACTATCTCGGCCCGGCGCGTCTTGCTTTGCATTGGCGGGGACTATGCGGCATTTCCCGAGTTGGCAGCGCTGAACCTGCATAGCATCAAGGGGCAATTGGTGCGGGTTGCGGTTGCAGCGGATTCTCCCCTCGCATCCTTACCGCCGCTTGCCGGCGCAGGCTACATTGTTCCTGAAGATAGGACCAGGTCACTCGTCGTCGGCAGTTCCTACGAACACGACTTCTCCGATCTGCGCCCTTCACCAGTGCAAACACGTCTGATCCTCAAGAGAGCCGCCCGGATGCTGCCCGAACTGGCGGAAGCCGAAGTGCTGGACGAGAAGGCCGGCGCCCGCGTCACCGTCCCCGGCACACGCCTGCCGATGCTCGGGCCCCTCCCGGGCCGCCGTCGACTCTGGCTCTTCACCGGCCTCGGCTCGAAAGGCCTACTGATGGCGCCCCTTCTGGCGAAATCGCTTCCCCGGTATTTCGACAATCCTTCAGAGCTCCCCGGTGAGGTACGTGTCCGGGATAGCTAACAGAATACCAACGCGGGTTTTTACGCCATTCCCACACGAAAATCATTTCCCGGGGAAAGAAAATTTCTTAGGTTGGTATCTGTCTCACCCCTGCTCATGAAAACCGACGATACGGGAGGCCCCTCCATGGCTGAAGTCACCACCACCCACCTCGAAGAGATTCTCGGCGACGAGACCTCGTACCTGCTCGACCACGAGAGCAACACCGTCTCCAAGGACCAGCTCCATCTGCCCGGCCCTGACTTCGTCGAGCGCGTGTGGAAGGACTCAGACCGGAGCCCGCGCGTGCTGCGCAACCTGCAAGCCATTTTTGATCATGGGCGGCTGGGCGGTACCGGCTATCTCTCCATCCTCCCCGTCGATCAGGGCATCGAACACGCGGGCGGCGCCTCGTTCGCCAAGAACCCGATGTACTTCGACCCGGAGAACATCGTGCGGCTGGCGATGGAAGGCGGCTGCAACGCCGTGGCTACCACGTTCGGCGCCCTCGGGGCGGTGGCGCGCAAGTACGCGCATCGCATCCCGTTCATCCTCAAGTTCAACCACAACGAGCTGCTGACCTACCCCAACCAGTACGACCAGGTCCCCTACGCCAGCGTCGAGGATGCATGGAACATGGGGTGCGTGGGGGTTGGCGCCACCATCTATTTCGGCTCCGACAACTCGATGCGGCAGCTTCAGGAGGTCACGGAAGCCTTCTCGCGGGCGCATGAGCTGGGCATGGTTACCATCCTCTGGTGCTACGTCCGCAACAGCGCCTTTAAGGTCAACGGCACCAACCACGAGGGGTCGGCGGACCTCACCGGGCAGGCTAACCACCTGGGC
>JAHEMB010000424.1 GCA_024643915.1 Rhodothermaceae bacterium
ACGACCTCGCAGCCTACGATGCGGCGGGGGCGCTGGCGGTGCGCCCCCTCGGCGAGGCGGCCCCTGCTGTGCGGCATGCCACCCTGCTGGTCAACGCCACCCCCCTCGGCCAGCACCCGGCCCCCGACGCCACGCCCTGGCCCTACCCTGCCGACTTCTCCCCCGGCCAGCTCGTCTACGACCTCGTCTACAACCCGGCGGAGACGCGGCTGCTGCGCGAGGCCGCCGCCCATGACGCGACGGCCCTCGGCGGCCTCGCTATGCTCCTGGCGCAGGCCGCTGCCGCTTATGTGCAGTGGACGGGCCGCGCCATGCCGCTCGACGCCGTCCGCGCCGTACTGAAGGGGGATAGAGGATAGAAGATGGAGGATAGCGGGGGGCTGCCCAGTGATTTCACCTCCATCAACTCCTTGAACTTCAGCCATTTTCATGTGTGTAGCGATTACAAGCGAAAAAGTAGCCTGATGATGGAAGCTGCGACCACTCCCCTCCGCCCCACGGTTTTTGCCGATGTGCCCGGCCTCGTGGCTGGCTTCAGCACGCGCCACGGCGGGGCCAGCGCCGCGCCTTACGCCTCCCTCAATCTCGGCCTTAGCACCGGCGACGAAGACGCCCGTGTGCAGCAAAATCGCCGCCGCCTCTTCGCTCCGCTGGGCTTCCCCCCCGAGCGCCTCGCCATCGCCGGGCAGGTGCACGGCGAGAAGATCAAGACGGTGACCGAGGCCGGCCTCTTCCCCGGCTATGACGGCCTCGTGACGCAGAAGCGCGGCTTGCTCCTCTGCATCAGCGCCGCCGACTGTGCCGCCGTCCTTCTGGCCGACATTGAGGCCGGCGCCATCGGAGCGTGCCACGCGGGCTGGCGCGGCACTGTAGCCGGCATCGTGGGCAAGACGGTGGCAGCACTCGAAGCGTTGGGCGCCGAAGCGGCGCGGCTGCGCGCGTACGTCAGCCCTTGCATCTCTGCCGAGCATTTCGAGGTGGGGCCGGAGGTGGCGGCCCAGTTCGACGCGGCGTTCGTCCGCCGCTGGCCGGGCAAGGCCAAGCCGCACGTCGATCTGAAAGCCACCCTCGCCGCCCAGCTCGAAGCGGCGGGCGTGCCGGCTGCCGGCATCGAGGTTTCGCCCCACTGCACCTTTGCCGAAACGGACCGCTTTTTCTCCTATCGCGCCGAAAACGGTGAAACGGGGCGCCTCATGGGGTTCATCGGGATGCCGGCCTGACGGCGCCGTGCCGGCACCTCTCGCCTACCGGTTCTGCCGGTTCGCCACCAGGTCCTCGACGACGGCGGGGTCGGCGAGGGTGGAGGTGTCGCCCAGGTTGTCGAAGTCGTTGGCGGCGATCTTTCGTAGGATGCGGCGCATGATTTTGGCCGAACGCGTCTTGGGCAGGGCCGGGGTGAAATGGATGAAATCGGGCTTGGCGATGGCGCCGATCTCCCCTCGGACGTGCTGCACGAGATCGTCGCGCAGCGCCTCGCTTGGCTCCACGCCGGCTTTGAGGGTGACGTAGGCGTAGATGCCCTGCCCCTTGATCTCGTGCGGGAAGCCCACGACGGCGGCCTCGGCCACGTTGGGGTGGGAGACGAGGGCGCTCTCGATCTCCGCCGTGCCCATCCGGTGGCCGGACACGTTCAGCACGTCGTCCACGCGCCCGGTGATCCAGTAGTAGCCGTCGGCATCGCGCCGACAACCGTCGCCCGTGAAGTATTTGCCCTCGAAGTGGGAGAAGTACGTCTGCACGAAGCGGTCGTGGTCCTTATAGACGGTCCGCATCTGCCCCGGCCACGAATCCTTGATGACCAACAACCCGGCGGCTTCGCCTTCGAGGACGTTGCCGTCGGCGTCGAGTACCTGGGGTTGGATGCCGAAGAAAGGGCGCGTGGCCGAGCCGGGTTTCTGCGGGATGGCGCCGGGCAGGGGCGAGATGAGGATGCCGCCCGTCTCTGTCTGCCACCACGTATCGATGATGGGGCAGCGCCCCTTCCCCACCACCTGGTGGTACCAGCGCCACGCCTCCGGGTTGATCGGCTCGCCGACGGTGCCGAGGAGGCGGAGCGAGGAGCGGTCCGTTCTGGTCACGTAGTCCTCGCCCTTGGCCATGAGCGCGCGGATGGCGGTGGGCGCGGTGTAAAAAATGGTGACGCCGTGCCGGTCCACCACCTCCCAGAACCGGCTCGCGTCCGGGTAGGTGGGCGTGCCCTCAAAGAAAATCTGGGTGGCAGCGTTGACGAGCGGGCCGTAGACGATGTAGCTGTGGCCCGTAACCCACCCCACGTCCGCGGTGCACCAGAAGACGTCGTCCTCGTGCAGGTCGAAGACGAGTTCGTGGGTGAGGCTGGTGTAGACGAGGTAGCCACCCGTGGTGTGAAGTACGCCTTTCGGCTTGCCGGTGGAGCCGGAGGTGTAGAGGATGAAGAGCGGGTCCTCGGCGTCCATCACTTCAGGTTCGCAGAAGTCGTCCACGCCCTTTAATTCCTCGTTCAGCCAGCGGTCGCGGCCCTGGAGGAAATCGACCGAGGCGCCGGTGCGCTGGACGACGAGGACGGTGTTGACGCCGGGGCAGCGTTCGAGCGCCTTGTCGGCGTTCTCTTTGAGCGGCACCGCCCGCCCGGCCCGCATCCCCTCGTCGGCGGTGATGAGATAAGTGCTCTCGCAGTCGAGGATGCGGTCGGCGAGGGAATCGGGGGAGAAGCCGGCGAAGACGACGCTGTGGACGGCGCCGATGCGCGCGCACGCCAGCATCGCCACGGCGGCCTCGGGGATCATCGGCAGGTAGATCGTCACCCGGTCGCCCTTCGCCACGCCGTGCTTTTTGAGGACGTTGGCGAAGCGGCAGACGCGGCGGTGCAACTCGCGGTAGGTGATGTGCTGCCGCTCGCCGTCGGGGTCATCCGGCTCGAAAATGAGGGCGGTGCGGTCGCCGTGGGTGGCAAGGTGACGGTCAAGGCAGTTGTAGGAGGCGTTGAGCTTGCCGTCGTAGTACCAGCGGATGTGCAGGTCGTCGCTGGCGTAGGAGACGTCCTTGATCTTCTTCGGCGCCTCGAACCAGGTGAGGCGCTTCGCCTGCTCTTTCCAGAAGCCTTCGTTGTCCTCCACCGAGCGGCGGTAGAGCTTCTCGTATTCCTCCATTGAGCCAATGTGGGCGCGTTCGGCGAAGGCCTGGGGGGGCGCGTACACTTCATCCTGCCCCGAATAGGCAGCGGTGACCTGGGCGGTTTCCATGGTTCGGTTGTTGGTTTGCCGGTTGTCGGTTGTCGATTTCTTAGCCTCGGGGGCGTGCCAAGGAATAGCCAATTTAATCTCCTTCACCCCGATGGACAGCCCCGATCAACTGAATCGGGGCAGGCTCCTCACGTCTCATGCATCATCCCTACGTCGCTTCGCTGATTTCGAGGAGGTGGCCGTCAGGGTCGCGGAAGAAGCAGCGGATCTCGCCGGGGCGTTCGTAAGGGGGCGTGAGGAAATCGGCGCCGCGCTCTTTGAGGATGCGGTAGGCGGCGTGGCAGTCCGGCACGCGCATCGTCATCGTGTGGCTGACGCGGTGGGAGTCGTCGGGCGGGGCGAAAACGACGCTGGGCTTGTCCTCGGTGGGGCTACCGCCGGTGACGAGCAGGAGCCAGTTGCCCTGGAAGTCGAGCACGACGGAGGTGCCGCCGTACTCGCGGTAGACCGAGGCGCCGAGCACGTCGCGGTAGAAGTCGCGCGCCCGGCCCAGGTCGCTCACCACGAGCAGGTGGGTAAGCTGCACGTCGTCATTTGGGAAGTCCTCCATGGGCGTGTTGTTCGTTCGTGGCCTGCTTGCGTCAAGGTTCAAGTTTATACGTTGCGCCATGCGACGCGGAGACATGGCGAAAGGGCGACGCGGCGAAAATAAAGATCCTTGCGTCTCCGCGTCTCTCCTTCCCCGCGGCTCACCAATCCAGCCACGCAGTGATGGGGCGGCCTCAATGGTGCGGGCTTTCCTCATAATGCCGGCGGAGCAGGTCTTCACCCCAGTCGCCCGTGAGGTCGCGGACGATGGTGTGGACGTGGTTGGCATTGTTCTGGGTGTTGTCGTACTCGATGAGGAAAGTAGGCCCGTGGAGGCGGTAGTAATGCGGGTGGCCGATGCCGCGCGCCGTGTCGCCCATCCAGGCGAAGTGGAGGTTGTCGAGGCCGGCAGCCCGGATCTTCCGCATCTGGGCGGCGGCGAGGTCGTCCCGCATGTTGTGAAGGTACGTCTCCAGCAGCCGCATCAGAAGGGCCTGCTGGGTGGCGTCCATCTCGGCCATCGGCAGGCCGGAGAGCGTCTCCAACTCGGCCTTGCGCGTCACCCCGGTCACGATCTCCTCCGGGGCCGCGCCCGGCAGGATCGCCTTCGCCCGCTGGACCTCGGTAAGCGAAGCGAGGAGGGCGCGGGCGCGGTCCTCCTCCGCCGCCAGCACGCGCAGCCCCGCCTTCGGGCCGCTAGGCACGAGGGCCGGATTGGTGCCCATGAACGCGGGCGTCGTGGCGACGAGCGAGTCGG
>JAHEMB010000425.1 GCA_024643915.1 Rhodothermaceae bacterium
CCTCGAAGTCGTCGTCGAGGGGCTGGCCGCGTTTGCCCTCGCTAGCAGCTACCCCAACCCCTTCAGCGACCGGACGACGATTCGCTACTTCCTCGAAGGCGACGGCGTGGTACGGCTGGCCGTCTACGATGCCGTGGGCCGCGAAGTCGCCACCCTCGTGGATGGATTCCAGGACGGCGGCCAGTGGTACGCGCAGCCCCTCGCTGCGTCTTCCCTCGCCAGCGGCACCTATTTCTATCGCCTCACCGTGGAGGGCTTCTCCGGCACCGTCTTCGACGAGACGAAATCCCTGGTGCTGGTGAGATAAGGAGGCCGGAAGCGTGGCTACGGGTCGAATCGGCTGACGCCCGCGGCAGTTGCGAACCAGAGGCTTCCATCCTGTGCTTCCGTCACGTCGAAAACTGTGTTGCTGACCAGCCCGTCTTCAACGCCATACCGCGTCCACGCCGCCCCATCGTACCGGTACACGCCGTTCTCGTCGCTGACGGCCCAGACATTTCCCTCACGGTCGACCAGGGTCGGTCGGGCGTCCCTGCCCGGCAGATGCTGGATCCAGTCCTGCCCGTCGAATTGATACGCACCGCTGCCCCGCGTCCCGAACCACAGGTGTCCGCGACCATCCTCCAGGATCGAACCAAAATTGTCCTCTGGATAGAGGACGGTCATTTCACTCTCGGAGAGCCGCGCCAGTCCCTCCCGGCAGGCAAACCAGCGCGTGCCGGAGCGATCCTCCAGGGCAGCGTGAACCACACGATGCGGCAACCCGTCGGCCTCCGTGAAGTGCCGCCACCGCGCCCCGTCAAACGCACTAGCCCCCCCATTGGCGCCCAGCCATACATGGCCCTCGCTGCCAACATTGATAGAATAAATGACACGAGGATGAAGCGCACCGAGTGAGTCGTGGGGCGCCCAGGTCGAGCCATCGAAGAGGCTATAGCCTGCTCCTCCAGCTGCCCAGATGCGCCCGTTGTCATCTTCATTCAGGGCAAGAATGCCGTTTGCAGCCAAGCCGTCCTCGGAAGTGAAATAGGCCCAGGAGGCGCCGTCATACATCCCTATGCCCTCATGCCGCGTGCCGAACCAGAGCCGACCCTGGCTGTCCTGAAAGACGGCCCGCACCTCATTTTCTGGTAGGACGTCCGCGACGGTCCAGGTCGTCCACTCACCGAAACTGGGCGAGGCAGGTGTTTCGAGGGATTGAGCGTGCACTGAGGAAATGAGCGGGCAAGAGAGTAGAACAATGCACAAGATTGCTGAAGCTCTCATCACTCTTCTCCCGTTTGTTGCTCACTGTAGGCGCGCCCGGAGGGCAACCCTCACCGCGCCAGCGTCATCGCCTGCACGCCCCGACGCCCGCCCACTTCGAGCGTGGCGAAATAGGTACCGCTGGGCAGGCTGCGCGGACGCCATTGCAAGGCATGGGCACCCCGATTGAGCGGCTGATCGTCTGCCAGCACCGCCACCTCCCGGCCCTGCACGTCGAAGATACGAAGCGAGATGCGGGCCGGCTGTTGCAAGACGAACCGGATCTCCGTGCTACGGGCGAACGGGTTCGGGTGGTTCGGCAGGAGGGCGAATCCTCCCACCTCCGTCGGCGCTTCCGTCGAGACAGGGCGGCCTTCGAGCGTGAGCACTTCGCTGGGAAGGGTTTCGATGCTGTTGGCGCTGAAGGCGGTGACGAAGTAATGATAGGGCGTTGGGGATGGGGGCGGATTATCCGTGAACACGGTATCGCCTGTGACGGCGTAGAGGTTGCGCGGGTCGCGCAAGGCCTCCGCCGGATCCGGCGCGTCCGCTGCCTGCACGCGGTAGACACCGAAGAACTGCGCGGGCGCCCGGCCCGCCGGGCTGGCCCGCTGTCGCCAACGAAGCATCGCCCCCTCGCTCGTCCATGCCACCGTCAGGTTGTCCGGGTGCGGCGGGAACGTCTGGTCCTTCCACGCCATGGGCGGCGTGAGGGCAGGGTAGCGGTAGAAATCCGTCTTCAGCGAGTCCGCGAAGCCGCCCGTGTTATTTTGCACGAACTGGGCGCGGAAGAGCACTTCGCCATCGATGCCGGAGGCGGCGCGGTTGAAGCGGAGTTGGTTGCCCATTTCACCCTGCGGCCAGTCGTTGATGCGGTAAAGAGCGAGGCCCGGATAGACGTGCCGCCCGCCGAACTCGGCCCTTGCTGTCCAGAAATCCGCGAGTGAGGCGTAGTCCTGCCCCCCGCCGAAGGGCCAGTAGAGTTGGGGGACGAGGTAATCGATGGTCTGCTCGTCGAGCCAGGCGGTGGCGTCGGCGTAGATAACGCTGTAGGCATCCAGCCCCGAGATGCCGGCAGGCACGCCGTTCTTCCAGATGCCGAACGGACTAATGCCGAAGGCGAGGCTCGGATCGACGGCCTCCAGACTGTCGTGGACCTGTTCGACGAACCGGTTGATATTGTCGCGCCGCCAGTCGCCCACGTCCTGAAAATCTCCTCCGTGCGCGGCGAAAGTCGCGGCGTCCTGGTTGGTGATCGCGTTGGGCGGGTAGGGATAGAAATAATCGTCGAAGTGGATGCCGTCCACGTCGTAGCGTCGGACGATGTCGAGGATGACCCGCGTCACATGATCGCGCACGGCGGGCTGGCCGGGATCGAGGATCTTCACCCCGCCGGTCTGCAAGATCCATTCGGAGTGGGCGTTGGTGACGTGCGAGGCGGCTTTGGCGTAACCGCTGCCCCGGTCGGCGCGGAACGGGTTGATCCAGGCGTGCAGCTCCATCCCGCGCCGGTGCGCCTCCTCCACGGCGAAGGCAAGGGGATCGTAGAAGGGCTGCGGCGCACGGCCCTGCTGCCCCGTCAGCCAGTACGACCACGGCTCGATCTCCGAGGCGTAGAGGGCGTCGCTCTCAGCCCGCACCTGAAAAAAGACGGCGTTGATGCCTGCCGCTTCGAGTGCATCGAGCAGCCGGATCAGCTCGCCCTGCTGCGCCGATGAGGAGGCCGTGCGAGAGGTCGGCCAGTCCAGGTTCACCACCGAGGCGACCCACACCCCCCGCATCTCAAACTTCTCAGGCGCCTGCGCCCCGGCAGGCAAGGTGGCGAACATCAGCAGGTAGAAAAAAGCGAAGTACTGCATATAGATTCGGCTTTGTGTAGGCGTGACTTCCCGCAAACGGCAGCGTTTTAGGTGAGGGGCTCACCTTGTAACTAGGCAGAAGATCTCGGGTGGAAATCACGGCACGCAACCCCGTTCCCGGTGGCGAGATTTTCCCATATTTGGTTTAAATCGGCTCTCTGCGTAACCGATATTAACGGCCCACGGCAGTTCCCGCTTTCCGACGAGCATGTCCTTTCTATGCAGCAATTTCCGAGGTGCCTTTGCGTTGTCGTGCTCTGGAGTCTGGTGTCGTTTGCGGCGCCGGCAGAGGCACAGGCTGAAGCCCACACGATCCGCGTCCGCCTGCTCGAACAGCACCACCCGCGCACTATCGTCGTTCAGGCCCACAGCGGCGGTCTCGCCCTCTACACGGGCACTTTCGACCAGCCGGTGCTCCGCCTTAAACCCGACGAGCAGATTCTCCTGACGCTCCGCGATACCGAGGTGCAGGCCGAGACGCCCGCCGGCACGCTCTACGCCGACGCCCTGCGGCTGGTCGCCGAAAACGAGTTCGGCCTGGATATCTCGGAAGGGCAGAAGACGCTCAAAGAGGCGCGGCGCTACCCCGGCAGCCTGGCTGTCATCGCCGACCCGGCGCGGTCCGGCACCCTCCGCCTGATCAACCACCTCGACCTCGAAACGTATGTCGCCAACGTGGTAGCGCGCGAGTACGGGTTCAATGACCTGGAAGGATCGAAAGCGATGGCGGTGCTCGCCCGCACCTACGCCCTCCGCACGGCCGGCAAGTACGGCGCGGACTACGACCACGTGGACCACGTGATGTCGCAAGCCTACGAGGGCACCGCCCACCTGACGCCGACGGCCCTGGCGGCGGCGCAGCAGACACGCGGGCAGGTCCTTACCTACAGCGGTGAGCTGATAGAGGCGACCTACTTTTCTTCCAGCGGTGGTCACACAGCCGACAACGAAGACGTGTGGCGCAGCAAGCCCGTGCCCTACCTGCGCGGACGCCCCGATCCGTACGACAGCGCCTCGCCACACAGCACATGGCGGACCGAGATCGACCGGGGCAAGCTCCTCAAGGTCCTCAGCCGCGCCTACGGTTTCAACGTCCAGGGCTTCCAGGTGGCTGAACAAGGAGCCGACGGGCGGGCCCACAGCATTGAACTCCTGGGCAAGGGCGGGCGGCGGCGGACCATCCCCGGCAACGACTTCCGCCTGCTCGCCACGCAGCACTTCGGTGTCACCTCCCTCCGCAGCACCCGCTTTGAGGCACGGCGCGAGGGCAGCCGGTACGTGTTCGAGGGCAGCGGCTTCGGGCACGGGGTGGGGCTGAGCCAGTACGGCGCCCTCGCCATGAGCCGGCAGGGATACAGCTACGAAGAGATCCTCGCGTTCTACTACAGCGGCGTCGCCC
>JAHEMB010000426.1 GCA_024643915.1 Rhodothermaceae bacterium
AATTATCCGGCATCACCGCCTGCTGGAGCTGTACCTGAAAGAGGTGATGGATTACCCGTGGGAGAAGATCCACGAGGAGGCCGAGCACCTGGAGCACCACATCTCCGAGGATTTCGAGACGAAGATCGAGGAGATGCTGGGCTACCCCACGCACGACCCCCACGGCGACCCCATCCCCACACGCGAAGGCGAAATCGCGGCCACCATCGACGATCCGCTCGCCACCGCCGCCCCCGGGCAGGGCCTCATCATCCACCGCGTCGCCGACGAGGACCCCGAGCTGCTGACCTACCTCGAATCACTCGGCCTGATGCCCCGCGCCGAGGTGATGATCGTCGAGAAAGCGCCCTTCAACGGCCCGCTCACCATCCGCGTGGGCGGACGGCAACAGGTCATCGGGCAGGAGGTGGCGCGCAGCGTCTTCGTCGGCCCGGCGGAGTAGCGCCTGATCGGCTCACGCAGTCAGTTGAGGGATCGGATTGGCGCTGACTTTTCGCCACTCCTCAGCGGAAGGAATGACCGCCGAAAGCTCGGTCGTCATAACCCCCACCGTGCTGTCCCAGCGGGCCTGACGGTCGTTGTGGGCGGTCGACTCGGGATCAGGATCGCAGCAGCCTTGCCGCTTCGGATACTTGTGCACCTCGCCGACGAAAGTGTCCTGCCAGACCCAGTAGGACGCGTCCACAGGACCGGCAGGCGGAATATAGTCCGACTTCTGCACAAACTTGACCTGGCTGATGGCATTTGCGCGCGTGCTGATGATCTTGTTGCGGTTCTCGACCGCGAAGGGCGCGAACTCGTTCGCCTTGCGGATCAGTTCTTCGGCCCAGGGCGAGTTGTTGGGATCAGCGTGGCTCTGATCCGTGAGGGCACGCTCCTGCAAGATGGCGAGGTGGAGGGTGCCGGCGATGACGAAAAGGGCGAGCCCGATTTCCGGGAACGCCTTCAATTCGTTGGTGACTTGCACGGAATCGTTCCAGACGGCGGAGAGGATATCCTGCGACTCCTTGAATTTGCTCGGGTCCTTCTTGATGACATTGTAGGTCGCCATCTTGTCCTGGATCGACGCCACCTTGCCGCTTAATTCCCGGCGTTTCACCTCGTCAATGACCCCCTGGACGATGCGCTCGAACTGCTTGTAGACCTCGTCGAAATAGGAGGGCACCGTGGGCGGGAAAAACTCGGCGAAGATGGCGCCGCCGATTTGGCTGCCGAGTGTGCTGGCAAGGGATTTGGCGAGGTTGAGCGCCAGCGTGCCCCAGGGGATGGCGAAGGCGCTCGCATCCATCGGCTCGGGTGCCTGCGGGCGGGCACGCGCCGTCACGATCTCGACCTGCTGGACAACGAAATCGGGGCTGATGAAGACCAGTTCGCCGAAGCTGCTTTTCCGACGCACCGCTACCGTGCCCTTTGGGTAGTCGAGGAAGTCGTCTACCAGATAGGAAGCGAAATACCCCTTCTCCCCCATTTCCTCATCTTTCAGCAACGGATACGCCTCATTGATGGCGCGCAGGATGCGATGAATTCGGTATTCGATTACGCGCTTCTCTTTCTTCCCCACTTTCGGCCACTCCGACTTTTTGGCGATGGGTACGCCAAGCGTGGCGCCGCCGTGAAAGGCCTGGGAGGCCATTCGTTGCGCCTCCTCTGCGGACAGATCCGAGTAGGCTCGCAACTGAGCCTTGAGCGTTTTTTCCGATTTGGGCTTCGTGTAAATCAGGTCCACAATTGCCTCTCGTTTGTATATGTATGAGTAAATTACTGAAGAGAAGCTGCTCGAGGCGCACGCTCGGGAGCGCCTACCAGGATTACCGTTGACCACGCTGACTCTGGCGCCTCGCGCTTCCCGTCCAAAGATTGGAATTTGCGCACATCAATTGCAAGCCTCTCAAATAAATTAGGACCATCGCCCCTGTCACCGGCTGCGGATCACAAGGGGCAGGCCCAGGGCGAGCAGGAAGACGAGGAGCGCTAGGCCAAAGAAAAAGTAGCTGACGGCCCAGTCGTAGAGAAGTAGGTCGAGGCGGGTGAGCATGTTGTACCAGTCGTGTCCCACGGTGTCGCCACCGAGGAGCGGTAGGACGCGGGCACGGGCATCATTGGCGTAGATGCTGACGCTGACGAGGCTCTGCCCCAGCCAGAGGAGCGCAAGTTGCACCCCGAGCCGGTACTGGTGATAGAAGAAATGCCAGATGAGGATGCACGGCAACAACAGTTGCAAAACGGTGCCGCCCGCCATCGCCATGAAGTCGCCGAAGAAGTGGAAGAAGAAATGCCCGGCTTCGTGAACAACCAGGGTGAGCGTGTCGAGCAGGCGGTAGAGCGCGGGCGCGCTGGTGAAGTGCGACCGAATAATTTCCTCGCGCGCCCCCACGAATATGACGCACACCGGCAGCAACACCGCCGAGGCCACCCATTGGGCCGCAAACGCTCGTAGTTCGGAGACATCGTAATTTCGCGACGTGCCAATCATACAACCACCGGTCTTCTTCTCATAGACCATCGACCGCCGAGCCGGTGCACTAAAGGCATTCGCTGAGAAGAAAAACGCCCCAGCCCGTGTGGTTGACAATCCGGCGGGGGCGCGTCTATATTCGGAGAGCACGCTCGGGAGCACGCGGGCCGTGCCGGCTGCTCCCGGCGACCCTCTCATGGATCAAAGCAGGACGAACGCATGGCAGACGAATACGGGACGGCCCTGGGAATGGTCGAGACGCGCGGGCTGGTGGGCGCCATCGAGGCCGCCGACGCGATGGTGAAGGCCGCGAGGGTGCGGCTCGTGGGCAAAGAGAAGATTGGAGGCGGCTACGTCACCGTCATGGTGCGTGGCGACGTGGGCGCCGTCAAGGCTGCCACGGATGCGGGCGCCGCCGCCGCCGAGCGCGTGGGCGAACTCGTCTCGGTCCACGTCATTCCCCGGCCCCACGCCGACGTGGAAGTCATCCTTCCCGAACGCCCCGAATAACGGCGGATGGTCGCCAGAAAGCATCCCCTCATAGCCAGCATCTAACATCCAACACCCGACATGGAACCCGAGGAGACCGCGCTGGGGCTGGTGGAGACGCGGGGGCTGATTGCCGCCGTGGAGGCCGCCGATGCGATGGCTAAAGCGGCGGACGTGCGAATCGTGGGCCTGGAGCAGACCATCGCGGCCCTCATCACCGTGCAGGTCGTCGGTGAAGTGGCGGCGGTGACGGCGGCCGTCGAAGCGGGACGGGCAGCAGCGGCCCGCGTGGGCGAACTCGTCGCGTCGCACGTCATCCCGCGCCCCCACGCCGACGTACGGGCGATGCAACGCACCGCCACCGGCCCGCCCGCGGTGGCCCCCATCGCCGGTTCGCCCCCGCCCCCCGATTACGAAACGCTGTCGGTGCGCGAATTGCGCAGCCGCGCCCGCGACCTACCAGGCTTCCCATTGCAGGGCCGCGACGTCTCCCGCGCCAAGAAAAAGCAACTCCTCGACGCCTTCCGTCGTCACTTCCGCTAAGGCGCATCTTTCCTCGACTTCCGCCCCGCTTCTTGAACCCCACCGGCGCACAACACCCCCAGCAAACGACCGCGCGGCGCGTGGTGGTAGACGTGCAGGCACAGACCTTCACGGTCGAGTGGGTGGACGGGCACGCGAGCGTTTTTCCCCTCGACGGCCTGAGGCGGGCGTGCCCCTGCGCTTCCTGCATGGGCGGCCATGAACACATGGGCGAACTCCCCGACCCCGAAATCTTCGATGTGCCGGCCCTGATGACGTGGCGGGAGGTGCAGGTGGAGGCTGTGGGCAGCTACGCCCTCCGGTTCACGTGGGACGACGGGCACGACGCGGGCATCTACACCTGGGAACGCCTCCGCGCCATGTGCCCGTGTGCTGCTTGCCGCCGCAGGATCTGACCGTGGCGACCTAGGCAAACACGCCGACGAGGGCCATCAGAATCGTGAAGACGAGCAGAATGCCGAGCGCCACGATCAAATCTTTGCGCCCTTTCTTGGTGATTTTGGCTTTCATGGGATCGGAGACCTGAAAGTGCAACGGACGGGCCCTGCCAATATAACCGTCACGCGCCCCCTGTCAAGTTTCGTCTCGCCTGCCGGCGGAAAAAGCATCATGAACCGCCGTTGCCGCGCAGGTAGGCATCGGTTTTGTCGAGCCAGTCCTGCCGGGGCGGGCTGAAAACATCGAGGTCGAGCGTGTCTTCGAGGGCCTCGGCCTGATGTGGGATGTTGGAGGGGATGTGGAGCACATCCCCCGCGCGAACGATCACCTCTTCCCGTTCTTTCTCACCGATCAGGAAGCGGAGGGCGCCTTCGAGGATGTAGGTCATCTGCTCGTTTTCGTGATGGTGCATCGGCACCACGCACCCTTTCTTCAGGAACACCTGCGCCATCATGATGCGGTCGCCCGTCACGAGGCGGCGGTCAAGGAGGTTGTTCAGCTTTTCCTTCGGGATCTCCTCCCAGCGATGCAGTTGCGTTTTCTTCTGGTCAATCATGGTTGGCGCTACACTGGCGA
>JAHEMB010000427.1 GCA_024643915.1 Rhodothermaceae bacterium
ACGGGCCGGGTGCGGCTGCTGAATGCCGGCCATCTCCCCCCACTCGTCCTGCGCAGCGGTCGCACCACCTCCCTGCCCAAAGGCGACGTGGCCCTCGGCCTGATGGACGCCGCCGCCTTCGCCGAGCAGGCCGTCGACCTGGCGCCGGGCGACGTGCTACTGGTCTACTCCGACGGCCTCCCCGAAGCCCGCAACGAAGCCGGCGACTTCTTCGGCGAGGCCCGCCTGCGCGCTCTCTTGGCGAAGCTGGACGACTTGCCGGCATCCGAGGTGGGCGAGTTGCTGCTGACCGCCCTCGAGCGCTTTATCGAAGAGGCACGCCCCAGCGACGACCTCTCGCTCATCGTCCTGCGCCGCACGGCCGACGAGGCGGAGCACGTGCTGCCGTCACGCCAGATCGACGGTCGCTCGCTCCCGCCGCACAGCCACCCGCTTCGAGACGCCTAAGCACCCTCGAACACCGGGGGCCGAGGAAAGCGTGAAGACCGTGTCTCAAAGAACCCGACCCATCCCTGCCGCGTTAGTCGGATGCCCGGCCCTGTGCCGCGCTAGTTGCGCCTCTTGGCGCCTTTTTTTTGATCCACACGCTTCTCAGACATGTCTGCTACGAATCCCGCCCTTCCGTCCGAGCCCATCGAAAGCCTCAACGGCGTCGAGTCGGTCGCTGAGATCCCGCAGGAACTCTCAACCCTCCTGACCTCCATCCGGCACCACCTGCACATGAACCCGGAGATCGGGCTGCAAGAGGTCGAGACGTCGCGGTTTATCCGTGAGATGTTGGAGATGCACGGGCTGGCGGTGCAGGGCCCGATAGCACAGACCGGCCTTTTCGTCGACATCGAGGGTGCGCATCCGGGGCCGAATGTGGGCTTCCGCGCCGACATCGACGCCCTACCGATCCAGGATGCCAAGGACGCGCCCTACGCCTCGCGCGTGCCGAACGTGGCGCACCTCTGCGGGCATGACGTCCACACCACGGTCGGTATTGGGGTGGCCCTGCTGCTGAGCCGGCTGCGCGACCGCCTCCAGGGCAGCGTCCGCGTTTTCTTCCAGCCCAACGAGGAAGGCGCACCAAGTGGCGCCCCCCTCATGATCCACGACGGCGTGCTTGACGGACTGGAAGCCGTTTATTGCATCCACGTCGATCCCACGCTGGAGGCCGGACGGTTCGGCCTGATCGCGGGTGCCGCCACCGCCGCTGCCGACCGTTTCCGCGTTACCGTCTGCGGCCCCGGCACGGGCCACTCGGCCCGCCCTCACCAGTCGGTCGATACCATTTGGGTCGCCACGCAGATCGCCAACGAGCTGTATCAACTTATCGGGCGGCTGACGGACGCCCGTAGCGCGGCGGTGCTGACCATCTGCCGCTTCCAGGCCGGCGAAGCCTACAACGTCATCCCCGCCCGCGCCGAGTTCGGCGGGACGCTGCGCACCACCAACAACGACGAGCGTGCCCATATCAAGCAGCTCATCACCCACATTGCCACGCGCATGGCCGACCTCTACGGCGCCGACGTGCAGGTCGACTTCGACCAGGGCTCGCCCCCGGTGATGAACGACGCGCGCCTCATCCGTCACATTGAGGCCACCATCGGCAATCTTTTCGGCGAGGAGGCGGTCTTTCACATCCCGCTCCCCAGCATGGGCTCCGAGGATTTCGCGCACTACCTCCGGCACGTGCCGGGCGTGCTGCTGCGCGTTGGCACCTCCTCCGGTCCCGACACCGCCCATCCCCTCCACGACGACCGCTTCGACATTGACGAGGCCACGCTCGCTCCCACGGCGCAACTCATGGCTTCCGTCCTCCTACATCACCTCGAACAGCGACCCCTCAAGTAACCTAAGAACTGGCTGTCATTGCGAGCGAAGCGAAGCAATCTCGCCGAGAAAGCAAATCGCTTTTTGACGAGACTGCCGCGTCGCCCCGATAAACCAGGGCTCCTGGCAATGACAGCTTCAATATTTCGTGGCGGCGGCTTGCTTTTCTCCGGCCAATCTGTTTCCTTGGAAGTGGGCTTACGATCCATGGCGAGACCAGAGGGATTTAATGATCACCCTCGCCAAATAATCGCTCCTGCCATCTATTTCACGATCCGATGGTTGCACGGCTCCTGGTGGCCGTCGCCTGTTGTTGTGCTACGATTCCTGCGGCGGCCCAATTCTCCGACGACTTCTCCGACGGCGACTTTACCACGAACCCGACCTGGGCGGGCGACGTGGACCGATGGGCGGTCGCGCCCCTCCTGAGCGACCCGGCCCTCCGCACGGATGGTCTTGCGGAGGCTGACACGATTTTCCTCGCCACACCTTCTGAAGTCAGCTACGGGCGCTGGGCGTTCACCTTCACGCATGAGGGCGTCAACCTCAGCAACTTCAACGGCGCGCGCATTTTTCTGATGGCCGATGCCGCCGACCTGACGGGCGACGTTTTTGGCTACTTCGTGCAGTTCGGTACGAACAACAGCGACGAGGTGCGCCTTTACCGCCTCGACGGCGACGCGGCGGGCGGGCGTGTGGAACTGGGCCGCAGCGCCGCGCCCCTCCTCGAAGGCGACAGCAGCACCGTGGCTGTGACGGTGGCGCGGGCAGAGGATGACACCTGGACCGTCGCGGTCGAGGGCGTGGAGGTGCTGACGGCGACGGACGGCACCTATCGAACGAGCCGCTACTTCGGCGTGTGGGTGAAGCACACGGCCCCAGCGGCGCAAGCCTATTTCTTCGACGGCTTCGTGGTGACGGGCACGACCGGCCCCGTCGATACAACCCCGCCCGCCCTCGCAGGAGTTGCCGTCCTCAATGCGCAAACGCTGGAGGTACATTTTGATGAAGCAGTGGACCTGGGCAGCGCCTGCGACCCCGCCCGCTTCGAAGTCTCTGGCGGCGTTGGCCCACCGAGCCTCGTCGCCTGCCCGCCGGAGGCGTTCGCCCAAACGCTCCCCCTGCTTTTCGCCGAGCCGATCCCCAACGGCGACTACATGCTCACCGCCCGCAACATCGCCGACGCGGCGGGCAACGTGCTCGACGAAGGCAGCCTCGACTTCACGGTGGAGGTCGTCACCGACACCACGCCGCCCGCCCTGGTGGCCGCCGAGGCGCTCGACGCGAACACCGTCCTCGTGCGTTTCAGCGAACCGCCGGAAACCACCTCCGCCGGCAACCCGCTCAACTACGAGATTGCGCCGGGCATCGGATTTCCTGTTGAGGCCGAAATCCTCGCGGCCAGCCCAACGGACGTGCTGCTGCAACTCGGCCCGCCCCTCGCGCCTGGCGTTGCTTACACCCTCACAGCCCGCAACATTGCCGACGCGGTGGGCAACGTGCTCGACGAAGGCTCGGTGGCCTTTTTCTTCGGCGAATTAGGCGCAACGCCCCTGCCGGGCGAGGTGGTGGTGAACGAGATTTTCTACGACACGCCCGCTGCCGGCGACGCCCTGGAGTTCGTCGAACTGTTCAACCGCAGCGACCAGCTATTCGACCTGAACGGGTTTTTCCTCGCGGATGATCGCGGGGTGCCGGTGCCCCTGACGACGCTCTCGAAGCCGCTGCCGCCGGGCGGGTACGCCGTCCTGGTGCGCGACGCGGCGGCCTTCCAGAGCGCCTTTCCCGGCGTCGATTTCGTGGAGGTGGAGGGCTGGCCTGCCCTCAACAACGGCGGCGACGCGGTGGTGCTGTCTTTCGGCGCGGCGGTGATCGACTCGGTGGCCTACACGCCGGCGTGGGGCGGGCAGGACGTGTCGCTCGAACGGCGCGACCCGGCGGGGCCGTCGAACGCCGCCGTCAACTGGCGTTCGTCGGTCGATCCGGCAGGCGCGACGCCGGGCGCGGTCAACAGCGTCTTCGAGCCTGACACGTCGCCGCCGCAGCCGCTTTTCGCCGAGCAGCAGGGCGAGAACACACTCGATCTCTTCTTCGACGAGCCGCTCGACCCGGCCTTCCTGGCGCCCGGTCAGTTCCGCCTCGACGGCACCGCGCCGGCCACGCTGGCGCTGCTGGAGAACGGGACGCGCCTCCGCCTGACCTTCGCCGCCCCGCTCGTCGGCGCCGAGGTGGCGTTGGAAAACCTGCGCGACCTGACGGGCAACGTGCTGGGTGGGGCCTCGCTCCCGCTCGCCTACCTGCCCCGCCCCGGCGACCTGCTCTTCAACGAGGTGCTGTACGATCCCCTGGCCGATGCCTTCGATGCCCGCCCGGATCAGCCGGAGTACATCGAGTGGGTGAACGCGGGTACGCGGCGGCTGAGCCTGCGCGGCCTGATCCTGGCCGAGGCCCTCGATGAGACGGGCGGCTTTTCTTCCCAGACGATTTTCGACACACTCCTCGCCCTCCCGCCCGGCGGCTTCGTGGTGATCTACGACGACGACGCCTCGCTCGAAGACGCCTTCCCCGAATCCGATTTTCGCACGCCCGCTGTTCGAGTCATGCCAGTGGGCAGCGTGACGAGCCGGGGGTTGCTCGACGCGGGTGAGACGCTCCGCCTGCTCGCCCGCGACAGCAC
>JAHEMB010000428.1 GCA_024643915.1 Rhodothermaceae bacterium
CAGGTTCTCGTCGTCGAAATAGTGGAAGCCGTCCGACTCCGCGAGGTTGATGCCGAACCCCTTCCCCATCCAGAAATACTCGCCGAAGACGGTGTAATCGGCGATCTTACCCCACCAGGCCAGCCGCCAGCTCTCGGTGCCCTCCAGCGACGAACTCTCGCTGCGCTCAAAAATGCTGGCGAAGTTTTCCCAAATCTGCTGGACGGAGAGCGTACGACCTGAATGAATCTGGATCGACGGATTGACGAGGCCAAGCGCGGCGACGAGGATGCACACGGCCAGCGCCCAGCGCGCGACCCGCGCCCGCGGGGGCCGTAGCGCTACGAACACGAAAAGGGCCACGACGAAAGCAAGCATGCCCCCCCGGTTGCTCACCATCACCAGCAGCAGGTTGAATCCCAGCAGCAGCATCACCGGAGTCGTCGGGCGGGCGAGGCCCACCAGAAGGAAGGCCGTCACGCCCGTCAAATGCACCAGGATGTCGCCGCCTTTGGCCGTTATGATGGGTGCAGCGCCCTTGTACAACTCGGGGATGTCGCCGGGGAAGAGTTTGTAGAAAAGAAAAATTAGCCAGATCAGTCCGAGAAAGATGCCCACGAAGCCCCGGTAGCGGACGAGAAGAAAACGCAGCCGCTCAGGCTTTTCAATGAGCAGGCCGGCGGTGATAAAAGCGAAGACACCGTACCCCCACAGCACCGCGTCGCGCAACGCATCGACGCCGTAGGTAGAAACGTGGGGCACGGTGCAGAAGAGCCCCCACCCCATCACGAGCACGAGAAGCTTGATGGTCCCCAGCCGAAACACGGCCCCGAGCGACCGGCTGGTTGCAAGCGCCGCCACGCCGAAGAGCAGCGTCACTTCGCCGATGAAGATGGGCGGATAGCCGACGTAGGCAAAACCGCGACTCAGGAGGGCATACCCCAACAGCATCCACGTCAGCCAGCCCAGGAAGCGATCCCCGAGCGTCTTCTGGGCCAGCGTCCCGGCGTAATACGTTTGCTGCGTGGCGTACATGTTTTCTGCTCAGGTACGGTGCGATGTAGAAAGGCTTTGCTTCTTTAACGTTCAGCGATCAGCCTTCAGCCGTCAGCTTCTTTCAGTAAACTGAAAGCTGAGCGATGAACGCTGACAGCTTTTTTAGCCCACAGCGCTGCGGCCCGTCCACGCCTCGAAGTATCGGCCGTCGATGCGAACATTAAGCAGGTTGTGCCGGAAAGGTCGGTCGAGGTACCAGACGGTGCGGTTGAGATCGGTGGCGCATTGGGGGGCGTGCAGCAGGCCGGGGATGGCGTTGGCCACCGTCACGAAGCCCAGTTCGCCGGAATAGGCACGGAGGCCCGCGTCGAAGTAGCGGCGCATACCGTAGGGGTAGGAGAAGTGCCGCACCGCTTCGCCCAGCACGTCCTCCAACACCATCTTGCTCTGTCGGATCTCCTCTCTTGCTTCTTCCACCGGCAGCATCGTCAACTTGCGGTGCGTGTGCGTGTGTGCGCCGACGATGTGCCCGGCGGCGTGCAGCGTCCGCAACTCGTCCGTGCTGAGCGGCACGCGCTCGCCCTGATGGTTAACGCGGTCGAAAAAAGCTTCGATCTCTGCCTGGTTCGCCCGGTCCCGGAAGCAGCCCGTCGTCACGTAGAAGACGGCGCGCACGCCCAATTCATCTAGCAGCGGCAGCGCCTCATGCCAAGAGCGGTAGTTGTCGTCGAAGCTGACCATCACCTGCTGTTCCCCTTCCAGCAACGCCTCGGGACCAGCAAACGTGTAGCCCTCGCCCTTGAAGAACGCGATCATTTCTCGGAACGCGGTGCGCTCGGGACGCTCCATGCTGTGCAGGCAGAGTCCGACGCGCGACGGCAATCCCCGGTCGCACGCCGCCGCGTGGGCGGCGCGGACGCCGCGCTGCACGAGCGAGAAGGCTTTGTATTTGATCGCAGTCGGCATGGAGAAACGAGGCGGTATTCAGGCGGCTGAGCGATGGACGGCCTGCGTCGCGGCGGCTTCTTCGCCTCTTACCAATTCGGCATAGAGCCGACTGAGCGCAACGGCCTTTTGCGTCCACGAGAAGTGCGTGCAGACGCGCGCCCGCCCGGCCTCCCCCATGCGCCGGCCAAGGGTGGGATCGGTGTGGAGGCGTCGCATGGCCCCGGCGAGGTCCTCAACAACCTGCCCGGGCGTATGGGGCGGTACTTTGAAGCCGGTATCCGCCGTCACCTGCACCGAAGGGCCGCCGAGGTCGAGGCAGAGGACGGGGCGGCGGGCGGCCATCGCCTCGATACATACCCAGCCGCCCGAGTCGTGCAGGCTCGGATGGACGAGGGCGTGGCTCTCGCCAAGACGCCGAAGCGTTTCATGGCGCGGCAGCCGTCCGAAGAGGCGCACCTGGTCGGCAACGCCGAGTTCTTTCGCCAGGACTTCGAGGCGTGCCCTCTCCGGCCCATCGCCAATGATCCAGTACTCGGCTTCGGAAAGCCCCGCTTCGGCGAAAGCGCGGACGCCCAGATGAAATCCTTTCCAGTGCAGCAGCCGCCCGATGCTCACGAAGCGGACGGACGCCACCTCGGGCGCGGGCAGGCTACCCAGCATCGCCAGTTCGTCTTCGTTCAGGCCGCTTTCGCCCCGCACAATCACGCGGGGCGCCTTCAGGTGATACAGGCGTTCGGCGGTCTGCGGCGTTGTGGCCAGGGCGGTGTGGGAGCGGCGGGCCGTCAGGCGCACGAGCGGGTCGCGTTCGCCCAGCCCCCGCGCCGCGTCGCGCAGCCGCTCGTAAAGCCGACCGCGCGCGCTGAAATCCGCGTGGAAAGGCGGAGGGGCGGACTCGCCGCCGCCGACAGGCCCCCAGACGAAAGGCACGCCGAGGAGGGCAGGCAGGCTCGGCGCCCAGTACTTGACGAAGGTAACGTGCTGCGCCACGTCGAAGCCGACCTCACGTTGAAGCTGTTTGGCAACCGGGTAGAGGCCGACCTGCCAGAGATAATAATAGAGTTGCAACCCGCGCAGGCCGCGCTTCCAGAAACGCGCCCACCGGGGCAGGTCGTAATACACGAAACGCAGGCCGGGCACGGGATCTGTGGCGAGTGCCGCCTCAATCGCCGGGCGGTTGTTGGCGCGGGTGATAACCCACACGTCGTGGTGCGCGGCCAGGGACCGCGCCATGTTCCATCCCACGCCGGGCTCGGAGCCGCGCCCCGGCTCGCAAGCATACGCCGATATCAGCACCTTCAGCCGTTCCATCGCTTACTCCTCCTTCTGTACCATTTCGCCCTTTCGGCATTGACGAGCCGGGGTATCGACGAGACGACGAGACGACGCGCCCCTCTCCACGCTCCTCCCTGAATCCTGACCTTTTCCCGCGAAAAGGGCAAGACGCCATTGCTGAAAGGCCGTGTCCGCCACGCCGCCCATCTCAACGAACGCCTCGTAGGCAGCCAGGGCCACGAGTGCCCGTGCCTGCCGCTGCGAAAGAGACGGCGCCGCCTGCCGGAGGTATGCAGTCGCCGCAGCGGCGGCGCGCTCGTGCGGCCAGTGGTAGATCAGGAAAGCTGTCTGCAAAACGAAGAAGGCGAGGTCGAGGTGGGGAAAGCCGTCGAGGCCTCCGTACTCCCAGTCGATGGCGGCCAGCCGCCCGTCGGCCTGCCGAAGGAGGTTCCAGGGGGTGAGGTCGCCATGCTGCACGGCCAGGGGCCAGGAGCGCCCGGCGAGGGCCTCCAGCCAGCCCGCCACCGCTTCGGGCCTAGCGAGGCGCTGCACCCAGGGATGCGCTTCGAGCGGCACCGCGCTCGCTTCTTTCTGGAGGCGCGCGGCGAAGGCCAACAAGGCCTCCGGCGGCGGGAGGCGACCCGGCAGGGGGCAGCCTGCCACCGGCGTCAGCGCCAGCGCTTCACCGTGCTTCCACGGCGCGTATAGGAGCGGCGCCGGCCCCAGCCCGGCAGGCAGGCGGCGCAGCACCCCGGCCTCTCGCCGGAGTTGCCGTTGCGCCGTCGGCGTCTCCGCTACTTTTACGTAGCCGATGACCCGCCCCTGCCCGTCGCGGCATTGCACGATGGTTTTCTGCGTCGGCCCCGGCGTGCCCACCAGCACGGCCACGCGCTCCGTGTCGGGGAGCGCGTCTTCGAGAAACGATCCGAGCGGCCAGCCCTCCCCCTCAGCGCGGCGCAACGGGAGGGGCAGCGCGGCAGCTCGCACCCGAAGGCCCACCCGGAAAAGCCGTGCGCTGAACCGGAAGGCCGGATAGAAACCGCTCGCCCGCCACCGCGCCGTCGGGGTTGTGGCAGGCAGAAACAGGCGCGGCGCCGACCAACTCGGGAGGGCCAGCACCGGCGTTCCGGCAGGGAAGTATGGCATCCAGTCGATCAAGCGAGATCCCCGGCAACGGATTCTTCGGGCGAAAGACCGAGCCGAAGGGCCGTGCGCCGGGCGAGGTGATCCAGCACCACGCCGGCCGTCTCGTACACCACGGCCTCCAGCGGCTGCGCAGCCTCGACGACACGGCCTTC
>JAHEMB010000429.1 GCA_024643915.1 Rhodothermaceae bacterium
GCCGGTCAGCGTTGCGAAGCGCCACCTGCTGCACGACGCCCTCGCCGATCCGATGGAAAGCCTGCGAAGACGCGCTCTCCGGCGCGTCGACCACGATGGGGCGGCCCGCGTCGCCGCCCTCGCGGAGAGCTTGCTCGATGGGGACTTCGCCCAGGAACGGCACCGCCAGCTCCTCGGCCAGGCGGCGGGCGCCCCCCTCGCCGAAGAGGTAATACTTGCGGTCCGGCAGGTCGGGCGGGGTGAAATAGGCCATGTTCTCCACGAGGCCCAGCACGGGCACGTTCACCTTCTCGAACATAGCGACGCCCTTGCGTGCGTCCGCCAGGGCTACCTCCTGCGGTGTGGAAACGATGATGGCGCCCGTGAGCGAGACGGTCTGCACGATGGTAAGCTGGATGTCGCCGGTGCCGGGGGGCAGGTCCAGGACGAGGTAGTCGAGGTCGCCCCAGGCAGCATCGCCGAGGAACTGCTTGACGGCGCTCGACACCATCGGCCCGCGCCAGATGACGGCCTGCGACGGATCCACCAGGAAGCCCATCGAGAGGAGCTTAACACCGTGCTTTTCGAGCGGGATGATCTTGCGCTCGCTATTGACGCGGGGCTTGGCCTCCTCCAGGCCGAACATGGTGGGGATGGAGGGGCCATAAATGTCGGTATCGACGAGACCGACGGCGTAGCCCTGTTGGGCGAGCGCCACGGCGAGGTTGGCGGCCACCGTGCTCTTGCCGACGCCCCCCTTGCCGCTCGCCACGGCGATGAAATTGAGAATGCCGCCCTGACGCCCGGCCCCGCCTCCGTTCCCGCCCAGGTCGTCGCCGAGCGCAATCATCGGCGCATCTACGTCCACCGTCACGTTCACCTCCGGCCCAAGCAGGTCGTGGAGGGCCGCCTTACTACGCGCCGCCACCTCCTTCGCGAAAGGCGCGGTGGGCGATGCGACGACGACGGTGAAGGCCACGTCGTTGCCGTCGATGCGGAGATCCTTCACGAGATCGAGCCGGACGATGTCCTTGCCGCGCTCCGGCTCGACGACGTTCATCAGGGCCTGCAAAACCTGCTCACGGGTAACGGCCATAAGGAGAGAAAATTGGGGGTAGTGCTCGCCCATGTGTTGATGCACTTCGCCTTTGCCTTCTATCACCCCCTCTTGTTCTTCCCGCGAAGACGGGAAACCAGAATCAGTTCTGGTGACATCCGTACTGGGTCCCCGCCTTCGCGGGGAAGACGAGAAGGGGTCATGGGTAGGCGTACGCGGAACCCATCAACACATGGGCGAGCACTACCAAATTGGGTTTCTGATCTGAAATAGGGCGGACGTGCAGAGGCCGGGGTAGGACGGAAGGCCGGGTTGATTGTTCCACCCGTTGACTGCCGATTGGCCCTTAAGGAAATGGGCATCGGGCCGATATCCCTATCAGCGTTTCCACGCGCGCCGGGCCTCTCCTGGAGGACAGCGGCCTCATCGGGCCGTGTCAGGCGCGCTCTTCACAAAGGAAGCATTCATGATCGATTTGCGAAGCAGGCATTTTGGAGGCCCCGTGCTGGCCGTCCTGCTGGGACTGTGCCTCCTTGCCGCTCCCGGCGCCCGGGCGCAGGAGGTGATGCGCCTGGCGCCGGATCAGGCCCTGACGCAGTACCACCTCGACGGCTGGACGACCGACGACGGCCTGCCCCAGAATTCTGTCAACGCCATCGTGCAGACGCGCGACGGCTATCTGTGGCTGGGCACCCAGGAGGGGCTGGCGCGCTTCGACGGCCTGCGCTTCCAGATTTTTGACAAGAGCAATTCCGGCCTGCCGGCTAACACGGTCGAGGCCCTCTACGAAGACCGCAAAGGGCGGCTGTGGATCGGCACGCGGGGCGGCCTGAGCGTACTCGAAAACGGCCACATGACGGCCTTCACCCCCCAGGAAAGCGGGGCGCCGGGCGAGGTGGGCGCCCTCACCGAAGCCTTCGGCGGCGACCTCTGGGTGGCTTCCTACACCAACGGGCTCGCCCGCTTCAACGGCACCACCTTCGAGCCGTTTACGACCGAAGACGGCCTGCCGAGTGACAATATTAATGCTCTCATCAGCGCACGCGACGGCTCCCTCTGGGTGGGCACCCGCGACGCCGGCCTGGTCCACCTCTCGGAAGGCGCCGTCAGCAATTTCACCACCACGCAGGGCCTGCCCGCCAACGACGTCACGGTGCTGCAAGAGGACGAGGCCGGGACGCTCTGGATCGGCACGCGCGGGGGCGGCCTGAGCACCTACCATAAAGGCCGTTTCACCACCTTTACGACCGACGACGGCCTGCCCGGCAATATTATCCTTTCCCTTTTCCGCGACGCTCTCGGCAACCTGTGGGTGGGCACCGACCGAGGCGGCCTGGCCCGCTACCGTGAGGGCGCCTTCGAAACCATCTCCACCGACGACGGGCTCGTCTCTGACGTCGTCAGCGCCCTCTACGAGGACCGCGAGGGTAGCCTCTGGATCGGCACGCACGGCGGCCTCAACCGCCTCCGCGCGGGCAAGTTCGACACCTACACGACCGCCGAGGGCCTTGTCCACGACTTCGCCTACGCCATCTATGAGGACGACGAGGGCGCCGTCTGGATCGGCACCGACGGGGGGGTGAGCCGCTTCCAGAACAACCGCTTCACCTCGTTCACCGACGACGATGGCCTCGCTGGCAACGTCGTCATCAGCCTGTACGGCACGCGCGACGGGAGCCTCTGGATGGGCACCTACGGCGCCGGCCTCAGCCGCCTCCGCGACGGCCAGTTTACCACCTATACCACCGCCGACGGCCTCGCCGACGACATCATCTGGGCCCTCTTCGAGGACAGCCGCAGCACCCTCTGGATCGCCACCAAAAACGGGCTGGGCTCTCTCCAAAACGGACGCTTCAACCTGCTTACCGAAGCGGACGGGCTGTCGAGCAACCTCATCACGGCCCTCGCCGAGGACAGCCGGGGCAACCTCTGGATCGGCACCTACAACGGCGGCCTCAACGTCCGCCGCCCCGATGGCTCCATCGAAAATATCTCGATGGAGAACGGCTTGCAGAGCAATTTTGTCCTCTCCATCTACGTCGATGACGACGACACCGTCTGGTTCTCCACGCGGGAGGGCGGCCTCAACCGGCTCCGCGCCGACCGCCTGACCGTCTTCACCACTAAGGACGGGCTCTACAACGACACCATCCAGAACATCCTCGAAGACGCGCGCGGCAACCTCTGGATGAGTTGCAACAAGGGGCTTTTCCGCCTGCACAAGAACGACCTGCACGCGTACGCCGCCGGGCGCCGCGCCACCCTCAACGCCGTCGCCTATACCCAGAGCGACGGCCTGAAGTCGCCCGAATTCAACGGCGGCACCCAGCCGGCCGGCTGGCGGGGGCGCGACGGACAGCTCTGGTTCCCCACCAGTAAAGGCGTGGTGGCCTTCCAGCCGGAGCAACTGCCGTACAACGCCCTGCCCCCCCTCGTGGTGATCGAGCAGGTGCGCGCCAACGAGCACGACGTAGCCCTCACCGACAAGATCGCCCTCGCCCCTGGCCACGACAAGGTCGAGTTCCACTACGCGGGGCTGAGCTTCCTGGCGCCTGAGAAAGTGCGGTATCGCTACATGCTCGAAGGCGTGGACGAGACGTGGGTGGAAGCCGGCGGCCGGCGCGAGGCCTTCTACACGAACCTCGCGCCCGGCACCTACACCTTCAAGGTGGTAGCACGCAACGCCGACGGCGTGTGGAGCCCCACCCCCGCCTCCACCTCGCTTTACCTCGAACCCTATTTCTACCAGACCTGGGCCTTTTATGGCCTGTGCGTGCTGGCCCTGGTGTTGCTGGGGCTGGGCAGCCTCCGCCTGCGTGTGCGCCAGCTCAAGGCCCGACAGAAAGATCTCGAACGCACGGTGATGGCGCGCACCAAGGACCTGCGCGAGGAGAAAGAGAAGACCGAGGAGGCATTGCGCGAGGCCCGCCGCCAACGCGAGATTGCTGAGAAGGCGCGGTCCGTGATCGAGGAGCAGGCCGACCAGCTCCGCGAGATGGATCGGATCAAGACGCGCTTCTTCAACAACATCTCGCACGAGTTCCGCACGCCCCTCACGCTCAACATCGGCCCGCTCGAAAACGCCCTCACCGGCGTCTACGGGTCGGTCAACGATGAGCTGCGCGTACACCTGGAGATCATGCTACGCAACTCGCGCCGCCTGCTCCGCCTCATCAACCAGCTCCTCGACCTGGCCAAGCTCGAAAGCGGGCGGATGGAGCCGAAGATGCGGCACGGCAACCTCGTGCAGCTCCTCGAAGGCATCGTGCTCTCGTTCACGCCCTTCGCCCTGCAAAGCAACATCGCGCTCAACTTTCAGACCGACGCCGAACGCGCCCCGACCACGTTCGACCCGGAGTGCATGGAGAAGGTCTTTTTCAACCTCCTCTCGAACGCCGTCAAGTTCACGCCCGAAGGGGGCCACGTGGAGGTCAGCCTCGCCCCAGCCGCC
>JAHEMB010000430.1 GCA_024643915.1 Rhodothermaceae bacterium
CGGGGCCGGCCGGCGTGGTGGGCGCCGTTGAGGCACACGCGGAGCACAGCAGGGCGACGGCGAGGACGAAGACGGTACGAGGCATGGCAAACGGCTCGATCCAGAAAGACAGAAGAACACTGTCCGAAAGATAGGTTGCTCGTCCTTGCCGGACAACTCGTCGGCCCAGGTTGTGACGTGAATCTCCTTGCCTGCGTAAGGACGATGAGGCTCGCTGCGCTCGCTGACCCCGATAAACGGAATCGGGGCAGGCTGATGGTCGATGGAAAAGCGTGGTCTCGCGGAAAATGCAGCTTCGCCTTGAAGTATGCAGACAAAATTGCATGGCAGCGCGATTCAGAGAGCAACCTTGCACCGAACTTCTCGTCAGGTTTATTCTTCGGCCCGTCACACCGTTTGTCTGTCTTGATAGCATCATGTTGAAGAACCACCTGCGCGTTTTCCTTCGTCATCTCAACCGGCACAAGCGCTACGCTTTCATCAACATCAGTGGACTGGCCGTGGGGATGGCGGCCTGCATCCTCATCGTGCTTTTTATCCAGCGCGAATTGTCGTTTGAGGACATGCACGGCGCGGCGGACCGCACGTATCGGGTGCTGACCATCGACAAGGCGCTGGGCACCAACAACCAGCGGGTGGGCATTTCGATGCCGGCGATGGGGCCGGCCCTCCCCGAATCCTTTGCCGAAGTGGAGGCCTCGCTCCGCCTCACGTTCGGCGGGCAGACCCTCCTTCGCTACGAGGACCGCCCGGCCATCTACGCCGAGCAACTGCGCTCCACCGATCCCAACTTCTTCGACTTCTTCGATTACCCCCTGCTCCAGGGAGACCCCCGAACGGCACTCGTGGAGCCGTACAGCATCGTCCTCACCGAATCGCTTGCCCGCCAGCTTTTCGGCGACGTGGCCCCTCTCGGCAAGACGCTCCGCAGCGGCAGCGGCGCCGACCTGACGGTGACGGGGGTGATGGCGGACCTCCCCGACAACACCCACCTCGCATTCGACGCGCTCGGTGCGACGGCCACCATCGCGGCGCAGTCGAGCGCGAACCAGCCGCCCGGCTCCACCCAGCCTCCTTTCCTGGAGACGTGGCAGGCCATCGCCATGCCGACGTACGTTAAGTTCAAGCCCGGCGTCTCGCCGGAGGGGTTCGACGAGCGCTTTACCCAGCTTGCCCGCGACAACAACGTGGGCGAAAATTTCGACGTCCACCTCCAGCCCCTCCGCGATGTCCACCTCCAATCGGCGGACATCATCTTCGACCCGGTCACGAATAAAGGCGACATCAAGAGCGTCTACATCTTCGGCGCCATCGCCCTGCTCACGTTGCTGATCGCCGTGGTGAATTACATGAACCTCGCCACGGCGCGGAGCCTGGACCGCGCCAAAGAGGTGGGCATGCGCAAGGTGCTAGGGTCGGACCGGTCCCAGCTCGTCCGGCAGTTCCTGAGCGAATCTCTCCTGACGACGAGCCTCGCCCTGGGGCTGGCGGTGGGGCTGGCCCTCGTTGCGCGGCCCTGGCTCAGCGCCCTCAGCGGCACCCCCCTCACGCTCGACCTGAACACCGGGCTGCTGCTGGCGGGATTTCTGGTCGTCCTGCTCGTCGTTGTGGGCATCCTGGCCGGGCTGTACCCGGCGTTTGCACTCGCCAGCTTCAAGCCCCTGAGCGTGCTGAAGGGCGCGTTCCGCTCGACCAAACAGGGCCGCGCCTTGCGGGTGAGCCTCGTCGTTTTTCAGTTCGCTCTCTCCATCGCGCTCATCGGCAGCACGGCGATCATCCAGAAGCAACTGCGCTACATCCAGACCCGCGACGTCGGCTACCAGCGCGAGCAGGTCGTCCTCTTCGACATGCTCGACCAGAACATGGCCGAGAGTCTGCCCGTCTTCCGCGAAGCCCTGGTGCAGCACAGCAGCATCGTCGCGGCGGCGCCCTCGGGCAACGTGCCGGGCCGAACGTTCGGTCGGACGCGTGTGCGCCCGGAGGGCGTCTCGGACGAAGACATCTGGATCTGGAGCCAGTTCGGGGTGAGCCCGGAGACGCTGCCTACGCTCGGGATGGAGATGGTGGCGGGCCGCAACTTCAGCCGGGAACGCGGCACCGATTCCACCGGCGTCGCCCTGGTCAACGAAACGGCGGTGCGCCAACTCGGCTGGGATGAGCCGCTCCACAAGAGGCTGTACTTCGGCCCGCAGGATTCCGTCGGCACGGAGGTCGTCGGCGTGGTGCGGGATTTCAACTTCGCCAACATCCATCAGAACATCGAGCCGGTCGTCATTTTCCCGCTCAACACGTCGCCGGGTAACCTGCTGGCGGTGCGGATCCAGGCGGGGCAGATCCCGGAGGCGCTGGCGGCGGCGGAAGCAACGTGGCGCGAGGTGTACCCAGACTACCCCTTCGCCTATTCCTTCCTGGAAGAGGAGTTCAACAACCTCTACGCGCGCGACCGCACCACCGGGCAGATCGTCAACATCTTCTCCATCCTGGCCATCCTGATTGCCGGGCTGGGGCTGTTTGGCCTGGCCAGCCACGCCACCGTGCAACGGACCAAAGAGATCGGCGTGCGCAAAGTCCTCGGGGCCTCGTCGCCCCGCATTATCCGCATGCTGGTGGGAGATTTCGTCCGCTGGGTGGCCCTGGCGAACCTGATTGCGTGGCCCCTCGCGTGGTACGCCTCCGAGCGATGGCTCGACGGTTTCGCCTACCGCATCGACGTGGACCCCCTCCTGTTGCTGCTCGCTACGGGCATCGCCCTCGTCGTCTCCGTGCTGACGGTGCTGGGGCAGTCCTGGCGCGCCGCCGCCATGAACCCGGCGCGGTCGTTGCGCTACGAGTAGCCTCTCTGAGCGTGAAGCCGGCCCGGTCCGTGCCTGGCCCGGCCACGCATGACCCAGTCGTACGCCGCGTGCTGAGCCGGCTCAATGGACGTGGTCGTGACCATCGTCGGCCAGGGGCGGTGCGGTGCTGTCCGCAGGCGCTGGGTCGGCCGGCACGGTGAGGCGCGTGTACTGCGCGTCCGTCATCGCGGGGAGCTGTTCGACGAAAGCGACGATCTCCCACAGCTCCTCCTCGCTGTGGGTCGGCCCGTAGGCCGGCATCCCCGCCATCTTGATGCCGTGCTCCACGATCCAGTAGATTTCCTCCGGGCGCCATTCGGCGGCTTCCTCGCTCAAGCTCGGCGGTAGGGGCGTCATGCCCTGGCCCGTCACGCTCCGCTCCTGTCCCGGCGCCCCGTGGCACGTCCGGCACATCTGCGCGTAGGCCACCGCGCCCCGCGCCACACGCGACGAATCGGCAAGGTCAGTCGGCGCCGCAATGTTGTCGGCGCGGGCTTTGATCGAGTGTTCGGAGAGCGTCTCCAGGTACCAGCGAGCGATGCCGGTGTGGCCTTCCGAGGCAGCGACGTTGTAGAGTCCGGTGTAGGGGAAAAGCAGTGCGCCCAGCAGGACGACGGCAAGCGTGGCGAGGATGGTAATTACGTACTTCATGGGCATGCTCCGATCGGCTAATCCTGCGCAGTGTTGCCGTTTCTAGGCGCTACGTAGTGGGACAAGGCCGGAGACGCCCGGCTCATGCACGCGATTCATTCCGGCGAACCGGAGAAGTCCGGTACGGGCCGCGCGTCCGCCTCCGCCTGGCTCGTTGCCTCGCCATTGGCTCTGATGTCCGCGATCAACCATTCCATCTCCTTGATCTCCTTGCGCTGGGCCTCGATGATCTCATCGGCCAGCTTACGCACGCGGGGGTCGTCGATCTGCGCGCGTTCGCTCGTCAGGATGGCGATGGAGTGGTGCGGGATCATGCCCTCCATGTAGTCCACGCCGCTCACGGTCACCTGGCTGCGGACGAGCCACACCGCGAGCAGCAGCAGCAGGCCGGCCCCGGCGAAGATGGCGAGGTTGGCTTTTTTGCTTGGGTACATCCCCAGCATAAAGGCCAGCATGATCGCCATCATCGCCGCGCCCATGATGAGGGTCATAAACAGCCGCGTCTCGCTGAACCAGGCATGGTCGAGGATCTGGTAGGAATGCAGGTACATCAGGAAGAACATCGCGACCATCGACGTGCCGATCATCGCGAAGAACTTCCCGTAGCTCCCGTGGCCGTCTTGCTTTTTTTCTCCTTGCTTCTCCTCCAACGTATCGTGTCCTGTCATCATCGGTTTATCGTGCTGTGACGGGTGACAAAGGCCCCTGTAGCTGACCGTTGAAGGCCAACCTTCGCCGGGGCATCGGCGCTTTTTACGCGATCATTCCCGGCGGGGAGCCTGCCGACTACCTTAAAGCTCTATAAGGTGGCGTAAACAATCTGCAACCATTACGACGGAAGGGCACTCGCTGCTTCTGCAAGGCACGGCAGCCGCACCGCGAAGGTGGCGCCCTGGCCGGGGCCGTCGCTGTGCGCACGGACGGCGCCGCCGTATCCTTCTACGATAGCCTTCACGATGGCCAGCCCCAGCCCGCTGCCCCGCTCGGC
>JAHEMB010000431.1 GCA_024643915.1 Rhodothermaceae bacterium
GCGCCGGCCTCGACGGCTTTCTCCACGATCATCGTGTCGAAAACGTCGCGGGCGCACACGTAGCCGGGAGGCGCCTTCTTCTCGAAGGAGCGTGTGAAGGGGATCTCCACCTGGTCCCCGCCCGGCCCGCTGAAGACCACGCCCCAAGAGGCCATCTGGTCGATTTTCTGCATCCGGCCAGCCAGGTCAAGGCGCTGCAGAATGTTCACGCTCTTGCCACTGATGGCATCACCGCATATCTTCTCGCGCGGAAAGGCTGTTTTATCCACTAGCAAAACCTTCAGGCCCGCCTTCGCAAGGAAGGCGGCATTCGTAGCACCCCCCGGCCCGGCCCCGACGATGACTACATCGTACATATCGTAAACGCTGTTTATTGCGATTTGAGCAGTTGGCAGGTGCCTGCCACGGCGCGGCACGCGCGAAAGAGGGAGAAGATACGGATGCCCCGGGAAAATGTCTCTACTGACCTGTTAAGATTCCGCCAGACAGGCGGGCCTGCTGTTAAGATACTATGATCGAAACCGACGTATGCATCCTGGGCGCCGGCCCGGGCGGGGTGGCCACTGCCCTCGAACTGGACCGGCAGGGCATCGCCTGTACCCTTCTCGACCAGGCGCACTTCCCCCGCGACAAGGTCTGCGGCGACGCGCTCAGCGGCAAAGTGGTGGACATGCTGCGCCGCATCGACCCGGCCCTGCTCGAAAAATTCGACCAGGATGAGCAGACGCAGGTCGACTCCTGGGGCGTCCGGTTCATCGCGCCCAACCTGCACCCCATCGTAGTTCCCTTTGCCCCGGACTTCGACCGGCACCGCGACCCCGCGCCCGGCTACATCGCTCGCCGTGAAATCTTCGACAACATCCTGGTTGAAGAGGTGCGCAAGCGGCCGGGGATCGACCTGCGCGAGGGGGTGCGCATAGAGCAGGTGCAGCGTGAGAACGGCGCCTGGGTACTGGAGGACAAGCAGCAAACGCTCCGCGTGAAGGCGCGCCTGCTGATCGCGGCCAACGGGGCGCAGTCGCGCTTCGCGCGCGAGGTGGGCGGCATCACCCTTCAGCCCAAGCACTATGCCGTCGCCGTGCGCGGCTACTACCGGGGCGTGACCGGGATGGACGCGAACAACTTCATCGAGCTGCACTTCCTGAACGAGATCCTGCCCGGCTACCTCTGGATCTTCCCCCTGCCGAACGGCGAGGCGAACGTGGGCGTAGGCATGCTCAAGTCGGCCCTGACGCGCAAGCAGGTGAACCTCAAGCAGGCCATGCACGACCTCGTCACGACGCACCCGAACCTGCGGGGGCGTTTTGAAAAAGCGGAGCTGCTCGGCCCGCCGAAGGGCTTCGGCCTCCCACTCGGCTCCAAGCGCCGGTCGCTCTCAGGCGAAGGCTACATGCTCGTGGGCGACGCCGGCGCGCTGATCGATCCGTTCACGGGCGAAGGGATCGGGAACGCGATGCTGAGCGGCATGTACGCCGCTCAGCAGGCCGCGCGCTGCCTGGAGCAGCGCGCCTTTTCGGCCGATTTCATGGCCGCCTACGACGCCTCGGTCTACCGGGCGGTGGAACAGGAGCTTCGCCTGAGCCGCAAGCTCCAGCAGCTCGCCCACTTTCCGTCCCTGTTCAACCTGTTCGCCTTCTTTGCGCGGCGCAACCAGAAGCTGGGCGAGACCATGTCGGCCATGTTTTTAGACCTGGACCTGCGCTCGGCCCTCCTGAAACCCTCCTTCTACTTCAAGCTGCTGTTCAACCAGCGCTGACGCTTCGCACCCGCTTCGCGCGTTCAATAAAATGACGGCTTGGCTGACGTTTTTGCGCGCGCCGAACCTGCTCATCGTGGCGCTGACGCAGTACTTTCTGCGGCATGCCGTGCTGCGGCCTGCGCTGCAGCGTGCCCGGCCGCCCGTCCCGTTCGACCTGACGGAGCTTCAGTTCGCGCTTCTGGTGCTGGCTACCGTTTGCGTGGCCGCCGGCGGGTACGTCGTGAACGACCTCTACGACCAGGCCATCGACCGCATCAACAAGCCGGACCGCGTCTTTGTAGGCCGCCGCATCACCCACCGGCAGGCGTGGATGCTCTACGGCATGCTTACCCTGGCCGGCTTCGCGCTCGCCGCGTTCGTCGGTTGGGAGGCGGATTACCTGGAGTGGCTGTTTCTCTATCCCCTGTCGGTCGGGGCGCTCTGGTGGTACTCTTACCGCCTGAAGCGGACCGTCCTGTGGGGCAACGTCGTCGTGTCGCTCTTCACGGCGGGCGTGGTGCTGCTGGTCTGGCTGGCCGAGCAACGCGCCTTCGAGGCCCTCGCCGCCCTCCATCCGTCCGTCGCTCGCCTCACGGCCCTCACGATGATCTTTTACGCAGCCTTTGCATTTGCGGGCAACCTGCTGCGGGAGATCATCAAAGACCTCGAAGACGTGGCTGGCGATGTGCAGCACGGCGCGCGGACGCTGCCCATTGTGCATGGGGCGCGGCTGGCCAAAGGGGCGGCGCTGGTGCTACTGGCGCTGCTCATGGTGCTCGCCTTCGGTTTTCTCATGGCCGTCGCGGAGGAGATGGGCGCGCTCACGCTGGCCTGGGGCGTCCTGCTGATCTTCGTGCCCTTGCTCGCCCTGCTGCCCCTGTTGCTGCGGGCCGAAGAGGTCCACGACTTTCATCGCCTCAGCATCGCTGTGAAAGGGGTGATGCTGACCGGGCTGCTGTACCTGCCCATCGTCGGCATGGTCGCCTAGCGCTGTGCTGTCATTCGGCCTGCCGGCCTGTCATTGGCTCGCCTTCGGCTCTCGTCATGCGTGGAGGCTTGCTCCCGGAGTCTATCCCTTACGCAGTCGCCCCCCACACGTCCATACGTTCAGTACAGCGGTCCCGACGGATCGGCCGGCGTCTGGTCGTTGTTGTCGCGCTCCACCTGGGGGAAGGGGTAGAAGTTGCGCGTGCGCTCGGGCGTGGGCGACTCCAGGCCGGGCCGCTCGAAGCGGCGCGAGTCGTCCAGGCGCAGGCCCAGCAGATAGAGCTCGAAGAGACGGTTGCGGTAGATCTCCGCCAGGATCTCCTGCTGGCTGGCCCCGGCGGCGAGGGGATCGAGGCCCGCGTTGACGCCGAACACGTCGTCGGTGTCGGTGCGAACCTCGTTGAGCCACTGGAGCGCCTGCCCCAGGTCGCCCTGGCGGGCATAGGCTTCGGCCAGGATCAGGCGCACCTCATCCGGCAGATAGACGGGGATGGGCGCGGCGTCGTCGGTGTAGAAGCCGGAGACGAGCACGGTCGCCACAGGGTTGGAGAGGAAGAAATCCACACGCCCGTCACCGGCCTCGGGAGCGAGGGCCGCAGGCACGCCGAAGTCCGGCAGGCCGCCGACGACGTTGGCCGTAACGAGGCCGGAGCGATACATCGGGTTCGGGCTGAGGGCGTCGTAGGTCCAGGTGCTCGTGCTGGCAAGATCCACCGCCTGCGCAGCGGCGATGGCAGCGGCGTAGTTGCCCAGCATCAGGTGGTAGCGGGCCTGGAGCGCGAGCGCGGCGTTCCGCACGTTGATGGCGCTGCCGACTTTGCCCGTGAAGCCCGCCGACGGCACCCCGGCCCCGGCGTAGAGCGTGGCGGCCTGTTCGAGGGCCGCGATGGCCTCGGCCAACACCTCGGCGCGCGGCCTGAAAGTCGGGCGCCGGCCGCCCAGGTAATCCGCCGAAGTGATCGTCTCGGTGGGGGCCTGCTGGAAGAACGTGGCGAGCGTGCCGAGCGAGATCCCCCGCATAAAGTGGCCGTAGCCCGTCAGGCTCTGCCGCGTCGCCGCATCGCCCACCACACTCGCGTTGTCGATGAGGAGCTGGCCATCGCGCCGGGTCAGGTTGCAGCTCGTCCAGAGGTTGGTGATGATCGAATTGGCGCCGCCGAGCGTCCCCGCGCCCGTCTCGATGGCGGCGAGGTTGCCGTTGCCCGTGTTGATGACGTAGAGGCCGCGCGTAGTAAGCGCGTCGGCGACGGCGGCGTTGTAAAGACAGCTCGTGCCGTCTACCGAGTACTCCTTACGGGCACCCACAGCGAGGGCCAGCAGGCCGTCCGTGGAGGCCAGCACCTGGTCCTCGGTGGCGGCGTTGGGGTTGGTGTAGTCTACCACGTCGCAGCCGGCCAGCAGGAGGACCGCCAGGCCAAGGAGCGCCGCACGATGCAGGATATATTTCATGGCTAAGAGAGGGTCGAGCGGTTAGAAGCGGAAGTTGACGCGGAGCTGGATCGTGCGCGGGATCGGCACGTTGCCGAAGTCGTCGCCGCGCACGCGGTCACTCTGGCCGGCGGAGTTCGTCTCAGGATCGAAGCCCGAGTAGTCGTCGAACGAGTAGAGGTTGCGGCCGATGAGCGAGAGGCCCACGTTGGAGAACCAGGGGCCGACGCGCCCGGCGTCGTAGGTGAGGGCCACCTCGCGGATCTTGACGAAGGAGGCGTCCTCGACGTGCTCCTCCTGGATGCGCTGCCCCGTCAC
>JAHEMB010000432.1 GCA_024643915.1 Rhodothermaceae bacterium
CGCCGTTTGGGCGGCGTGGTAGCCGCACATGCCGTGGACGCCGCCGCCGGGGGGGGTGGAGGCGGAGCAGAGGTAGAGGCCGGGCACGGGCGTGCGGTAGGGCGTCGGACTGAGAACGGGACGCGCGGCGAGCTGCCATAGATCGTTCGATCCCCCCGTGACATCGCCGCCGATGAGGTTGGCGTTCTGGTCTTCGAGCGTAGCGGGCGGGCTGATGAACCGGTCGAGGATGCGGTCGCGGAAGCCGGGGGCAAAGCGCTCGATCTGCTGTTCGATGCGCTCGGTCATGTCGAACGTGCTGCCGAGGGGGACGTGCGCGTAGGCCCAGACGGTATGCTTGCCTTCGGGCGCCCGCGTGGCATCGAACGGGCTGTGCTGGGCGAGGAGCACGTAAGGGCGCTCCGGATGCTTCCCCTCGGCGGTCTCCTCTTCCGAATGTGCGATCTCTTCGAGCGTTCCGCCGAGGTGGATGGTGCCGGCGTGGGTGCATGCGCCTGCCTTCCAGGGGATCGGCCCGTCGAGGGCGAAGTCGACTTTAAAGGCGGCGGGGCCGTAGCGGTAGCTTTCCAGGCGACGCCGGTAGGCGGCAGGCAGGCGGTGGCCGGCCAGGCGCAGCAGTTGCCGGGGCGTCACGTCCAGCAGCACCACCCGCGCCGGGGGCAGGGCATCAATATTTTCTACCCGATGCCCCGTCACGATCTCGCCGCCGAGCGACCGGAAGTGCGCCGCCAGGGCATCGGCGATATTTTGCGCGCCGCCCTGCGGCAGGGGCCAGCCCACCGCGTGGCCCATCAGCCCCAGCACCAGCCCGAAGGCCGCTGTGCCGGGTTGCGAGAGCGGCAGTTTGGCGTGCGCCGCGATGCCTGCGAAAAGCGCCTTCGCACGGGGCGTTCTGAACAGGCCGTTGCACAGCGTTTCGGCAGGCATCAGCGCCGGCAGGCCAAAACGGGCCAGGAGGAGCGGGTGGCGGGGGACGTGGAGGAGCGGCCGCATGAACTCCTCCATCAGCTCCCGCCAGTGCGTCACGAGGGGCTCCATCAGGCGGCGGTAGGCCGGGCCGTCCGGGCCGAGGCCGGCGGCGGTGGCTCCGAGGGTGCGGTGCAGCACGGCAGCACTGCCGTCGTCGAGGGGGTGGGCGAGGGGGGCGTCCGGGTGGATCCAGCGGAGGCCATAGCGTTCGAGGGGCAGGGTTTGAAAGAAGGGCGACCCCACCGCCATCGGATGGATGGCCGAGCCTAGATCGTGGACGAAGCCGGGCCGGGTGAGGGCCGCCGAGCGGGCCGCGCCGCCCACCGTCTCGTTGGCCTCGAAGACGACGACGGAGCGGCCCGCCTGCGCCAGCACGATGGCCGCCGCCAGCCCGTTCGGCCCCGCCCCTACCACAACCGCATCGTAAGCTGAAGCCATCTCGTTAGGGCATTTTGAAACCAAGAACGCGGGCCGAAAGGCTGTCGCTGGCCGGGTTGCGGGTGAACGCAACCTGGCCCTCCTGCTGCGACTGCCGGGGCAGCCAGTCCAGCGTGAACGTGCCTTTCTTCGCAGAAGGCCCGTCGCCTAAGATGCGCACAACCCTGCGAATCGCTCCTGTAAGCATCAATCTTTGCGACGCCCTCCCTGACGATAGCTCTTCCTTCCTCTGTGCTGCGATCGGTTACAGACAGGGAAGCAGGTTGTTTGTGGCTGGCCGCGAAGAAGCCCGAAGGTGAAGCGCGTTCCTTCACACCACGCCGTGCTTCTGGCCGACTTTGGTGAAGGCGTCGATGGCGCGGTCGAGGTGGGGGCGGTCGTGGGCGGCGGAGACCTGCACGCGGATGCGCGCCTCGCCCTTGGGCACCACCGGGTAGCTGAAGCCGATGACGTAGATGCCTTCGTCGAGCAGGTCGCGCGCCACGTCCTGGGCCAGGCGGGCGTCGTAGAGCATGATGGGCACGATGGGATGCACGCCCGGCCGGATGTCGAACCCGGCGGCGGTCATCTTCTCGCGGAAATACATCGTGTTCTCTTCCAGTTTGTCGCGTAGCGTCGTCGTCTCGCTGATCATGTCGAGGACGGCGAGGGAGGTGTAGACGATGACGGGGGCGACGGTGTTGGAGAAGAGGTAGGGACGCGAGCGCTGCCGCAGCAGTTCGACGATTTCCTTGCGGCCGGTGGTGAAGCCGCCCGAGGCGCCCCCAAGTGCCTTGCCGAGCGTGGAGGTGATGATGTCCACTCGGCCCATGACGCCGCAGTGCTCCACCGCGCCGCGCCCGGTGGGGCCGAAAAAGCCGCTGCCGTGGCAGTCGTCCACCATCACGAGGGCGTCGTAGCGGTCGGCCAGGTCGCAGATCGCCGCCAGATTCGCCACGTCGCCGTCCATCGAGAAGACGCCGTCGGTGGCGATGAGGCGGATCTTGGCCTCCTGCGTCTCCTTCAGGATGCGCTCCAGCTCCGCCATGTCGCTGTGCGGGTAGCGATGCCGCTGGGCCTTGCACAGCCGGATGCCGTCGATGATGGAGGCGTGGTTGAGCTGGTCGCTGATGACGGCGCAGTCAGCGTCGAGGATCGTCTCGAAGAGGCCGCCGTTGGCATCGAAGCAGGAGGGGTAGAGGATGGTGTCCTCCATGCCGAAGAAGTCGGCGATCTTGCGTTCGAGCGCCTTGTGGATGTCCTGGGTGCCGCAGATGAAGCGGACCGAGGCCATGCCGAAGCCGTACTTGTCCAGCCCTTCCTTGGCCCGCTCAATCAATTCCTGGTTGTTGGCGAGGCCGAGGTAATTGTTCGCGCAGAAGTTGAGGACCTCGCGGTCGTGGCTCACCTCGATCTCGGCATCCTGCTGCGAGGTGATGACGCGCTCGTCCTTGTATAGCCCGGCCTCGCGGATCTCCTGAAGTTCGTTCGCAAAGACGGCTTCGGCGGTCTGGGGCATCGGTGATCCTGGCTTCTTGCTTTCGTCGGTTCTTCGATTCATCGTCTCCTCGACTCCTCTTTACGCCGGGCTCTCTTCCAGGATGTTGGCGTCGATCTCCTGCACCTGCTCGAAGAGAGAGGGGTAGGCGGTGGCGTACATCTCCTGGGCGCGCGTGAGCGGGTCGTGGACACGCATGGTCTGGGCTTTCCAGGCGCACGCTTTCCACAGCGCCTTCCGCAGCCCCCACTTCTTGATCGAGAACGCTTTAACTTTGCGCACCTGGTCGGTGAAGTCGTCGGCGTGGACGCGCGGGATGCCGTCGCTGACGGCGAGGCGGATGCCGGGCACGCCCGTTGTGGAGCGCGCCAGGGCTGCTTGCTCGGCGCCGTCGAGCGGGTCGGGCAGGCGTTCAAGCTGCTCGTCGCGGTAGGCGACGGCGGCTTCGAGGGCGCCTTCGTTGCCGTCGTGGCGCTTGTCCGAGAAGAACTTGGTGTGGCGCGTGCCGTGCCGCGTGATGCGGACCTGCCAGCCGTGCGTGTTGCGATGCGGGATGTCGATGCGGACGATGTTGCGGGGTCGGCTCATCTGTCAGTGGGAAAATCCAGGCTCCAAAAATCCAACGGCTCCCTTTACAACTTTGGGGAATTCGATTTCTGGAATCAGGGCTTTGAAGGGTTAGTCAGAAGGAATCAGCTTCTGCCGGAGGTTCACCAGCATGTCTTCGGCCAGGGTGGGCAGGTCGTAGGCGGGCTGCCAGCCCCAGTCGTCACGGGCGGCGGTGTCATCCAGCTCGGAGGGCCAGGAGTCGGCGATCTGCTGGCGATGGTCGGGCGCATAGCGGCAGGTGAAGCCGGGCTCGTGCCGGGCGATCTCCTCAGCCAGCTCCTCAGCGGTGAAGCTGACGGCATCGACGTTGTAGCTGGTGCGGACGGTGATCGCCTCCGAGGGCGCGTCCATCAGGTCGAGCGTGGCCTTGACAGCGTCGGGCATGTACATCATCGGCAGGCGCGTCTCGGGGCGGACGAAGCAGGTGTAGGCGCCGTCCTCCACGGCCGCGTAGAAAATCTCCACGGCATAATCGGTGGTGCCGCCGCCGGGGCGCGTTTTGTAGCTGATGATGCCGGGGAAGCGCAGGCTCCGCACGTCCACGCCGAAGCGGTGGCAGTAGTAGCGGCAGAGCAACTCGCCCGAGACTTTCGTGACGCCGTACATCGTGGTAGGGTCGAGCACGGCATGCTGCGGGGCGCGCTTGCGCGTGGCCGGGCCGAAGACGGCGATGGAACTGGGCCAGAACACCTTCATCCGGTGCAGCTTCGCCAGGTCCAGCACGTGCTTCAGCCCCGTCATGTTGACGTCCCACGCCAGATCCGGCTGCTTCTCGCCCGTAGCCGAAAGGAGGCTAGCGAGGTGGTAAACGGTGTCGATGCGGTAGCGCTCGACCACGTCGCGCAGCGCGGCCAGATCGCGCACGTCGGCGCGCTCGTAGTAGGGGAGGAAGACCTCCGGGAGAGGCGGGGCAGCGCCGAGGTCGAGGCCCACCAGGCGGTCCGGCCCATGCCGGCGCGCCAGTTCTTCGATCA
>JAHEMB010000433.1 GCA_024643915.1 Rhodothermaceae bacterium
AAAGGCGTGGCGCCCGCCGTTCAGCCGGAATAGGCCCGCGCCTTGTACGATGGATGACGTAGCATGAGCGCAACGCGCTGCTGAAACGAGCCGCATGAAGTCGAAGCACGATGATAGTGCCCTCCACGTCAGCCCTGGCGTCGGGAGCCGGCCCAATGTGAACCCGGCGCTCGCGCCGAGGGCGCGACAGGCGCTGTCGGTGGATAACCTCGTGGCAGGGATCCGGGCGAGCGACCGGGGCATGCTGAGCCGGGCCATCACCCTCTTGGAGAGCGCCCTCCCCGAGCATCAGAAGACAGCGCGGGCCGTGATGGAGCGCTGCCTTCCGCACGCCGGCAACTCCGTCCGCGTCGGCATCACAGGCGTGCCGGGCGTGGGCAAGAGTACCTTCATTGAGGCCCTCGGCACGCGCCTCACGGGGCAGGGCAGGAGGCTCGCTGTCCTCGCCATCGACCCGACGAGCGAGCGCACGCACGGCAGCATCCTGGGCGACAAGACCCGCATGGAACGCCTCGCCGCCGACCCCGCTGCCTTCATCCGCCCCTCCCCCACGCGCGGCGCCCTGGGCGGCGTGGCCGCCACCACACGCGAGACGATGCTCCTCTGCGAAGCCGCCGGCTTCGATGTCGTCTTCGTCGAAACGGTGGGCGTGGGGCAATCCGAGACGGCGGTGGCCTCGATGGTCGATTTCTTCCTCCTGCTCGTCCTGGCCGGCGCGGGCGACGAGCTGCAAGGGATCAAGCGCGGCATCTTCGAGATGGCCGACGCTGTAGTGGTGACGAAGACCGACGAGGCCGAGAGAAAAGCCGTTACGCGCGCCCGCGCCGATTATCGCAACGCCCTCCACCTCTTCCCCCCCAAGCCCTCCGGCTGGCACCCCCGCGTCCTCACCTGCTCCGCCCTCACCGGCGACGGCATCGACGCCGTGTGGCAGTTGATCGAGGACCACCTGCAACACACCCAACAATCCGGCTTCTTCGTCGCGCAACGTCGCGAGCAGGCCCGCCACTGGATGCACCAGACCATCGAACAGCAACTCCGCCAGGATTTCCTCGCCACCGAAGACGTGCAGGCCGCCGTCGAAAAGATGGAAGCCGAGGTGCTGGCAGGCCGCGTCAGCCCCACCACCGCAGCCCAGGACCTGCTGGCGCTGTATCGGGGGGAGCGAAAGGTGAAGCGCGACTGACGCAGGCAGCGGCCTCTTGCCGAAGTCTCTGCCTGCGGAAACGCTGGAGAGATTCGTATAGAAGGTCTCACGCTTCGTGCTCGCGGACAGCCTCGGCAGTCGCATGCTCTCATTTAGCAGGCCCCCAGGAATTTAAGAGCCTGGAATGCCCGGCTCGGTCATCTCGCGGACGTTCAGGTAGCGGTCCAACTCCTCGTCGGACAGTAGGCCCATCTCCTTCACCACGTCGCGCACCGACTTGCGCTCCTTGGCCGATTGCTTCGCCACCTGCGAGGCCTTGTCGTAGCCGATGGCCGTGTTGAGGGCGGTGGCAATGGACGGGTTGAGTTCGAGCAGCTCGCGGCAGCGCTCCCGGTCCGCCTCGATGCCCTCGAGGCAGCGCTCGCGGAAAGCGTCGCAGGCGCCGGCGAGGATGGAGATGCTCTGAAGCATGGCGTGAGCCATCACCGGCATCATCACGTTGAGTTCGAAGTTGCCGTGCTGCCCACCGATTGTGATGGTAGTGTGGTTGCCCATCACGCGGGCGCACGCCATCATCATCGCCTCGCTCATCACCGGGTTGACCTTGCCGGGCATGATGGAGGAGCCGGGCTGGATGGCGGGCAACCGGATCTCGGACAGCCCGCTCGTGGGGCCGCTGGAGAGGTGGCGGATGTCGTTGGCGATCTTGAGGAGGGAGACGGCGAGCGTGTTGAGCGCGCCGTGCGCCGCCACGTAGCCGTCCTTCGCCGCCTGCGCCTCGAAGTGGTCCTCAGCCTCCCTGAACTTCAGCCCCGTCGCCTCGCTGATATAGGCGATGGCTTTCTCGGGGAAATCCGGGGGGCGGTTGATGCCAGTGCCGACCGCCGTGCCGCCGAGGGCCAGCTCGCCCAGCTCCTGGGACGTCTGCCGCACGCGCCGCAGCCCGTGCTTGATCTGCGCCGCATAGCCACCGAACTCTTGCCCCAGCCGCACGGGCGTGGCGTCCATCAGGTGCGTCCGCCCGCTCTTCAGCACATCGTCGAACGCCTCAGTCTTTTCGGTCAGGGCGTCGTGGAAGCGGTTGAGGGCGGGGATGAGTTCTTCCTTGAGGGCCACGCACGCGGCCACGTGCATCGCGGTGGGGATGACGTCGTTCGACGACTGGCTCATGTTGACGTCATCATTGGGGTGGACGAGCTTGCTGCCCCGGTCGCCGCCGAGCCGCTCGGACGCCAGGTTGGCGATGACCTCGTTGGCGTTCATGTTGGTCGAGGTGCCGCTGCCCGTCTGGAAGATGTCGATGGGGAACTGTTCGTCCAGGGCGCCTTCGCGCACTTTCTGGGCGGCGGCGATGATGGCCTCGGCCTTTTCGGCGTCGAGCAGGCCGAGGTCGCGGTTGGCCTGCGCCGCCGCCTGCTTGACGATGCCGAGGGCCTCGATGAACCGGCGGGGGAAGCGCAGGTCGCTGATGGGGAAATTCTCCACTGCGCGCTGGGTCTGGGCGCCGTAGAGCGCATCGGCGGGCACGCGCACCTCGCCGAGGGAATCCTTTTCGATGCGGAAATCGGACATGGGTAATGTTTTTTCTGATGGGGTGAAAAGAGGAGGCTTAAACGTCTCCCTCATCGCCAAGGTTTGCACGCCGTGAAACGCGCCTTGTAAAGGGTTGTATGACGAGGTATACTTAAGTCCTATACGAAGACACCCCTTTCTGTTTTCGCAACGATCTTCTTGCATGCAGATGCTACAACCGGGCCGACCGCGCCACGAACAGATCAGCGACTGGCTGCGCGAGCAGATGGCGCAGGGCATCTACCAGCCTGACGATCAACTCCCGTCCGAGAGCCAGCTTGGCGAGCGCTTCGACGTGAGTCGCATCACGGTGCGCCGTGCGCTGCAAACACTCGAAAGCGACGGCCTTATCTACCGGCGGCAGGGGCTTGGCTCGTTCGTCCGGGACAACCGCGTGCGGCAGGGCCTCGTCCGCCTCGCCGACTTTGTCGAAGACATGGCGCAGGCCGGCCTCGAAGCGTCATCCACCGTCCTCGCTCACGTGCAAGAAGAAGCCGCCCCCGAGATCGCCGAGAAGCTGGGCCTGGAGCCGGGCGCGGCCGTCGTCCGCCTCGAACGGCTCCGGCTGGGCGACGGCGAGCCCATTGCCTTCGACCGCACCTGGCTACCCGCCTTCTACGCCCCCTTCCTCGACGGGCATGACCTGGAGCACGACACCCTCTACCGCATCCTCGAACAGGACTACCAGATTCCCATCGTGCGTGGGCGCTACCGCATCGAGGCGGCCAACGCCAACGCCACTGTGGCGGGGCACTTGCAGATCCCGCGGGGCCGCGCCCTCCTGCTCATCGAGCGCATCTCGTTCACCCACGGCGAGCGCCGCGTCTACTACCAGCGCCGCTACTATCGCAGCGACCGCGTGGCCTACGAACTGGAACTCGAACGCGACCCGGCGCAGCACCAGGCGTCCTCCGCCGGCATGCCCCTCCAGGAGTTCGAACCGGTCTTCAAGGCCCCGGAGCGACGGGACTGAGGAGGAATGGACGCATAGGAACAGCCTGTCGCAGACTCCCTGGCTCCCCGACTCTCCGACTCTTTCTTCCCTTCGTCGATTCGTCGTCTCGTCGATTCATCGGTTCCTTGTTTCGTCAGCTCGTAGCTTCGTCATCTTGATGACCGCGTGCCGGCCCACCTGCTCTGTGCCAGATGTACGTCGGTAGCCGAGGCGCGCGTAGAAGGCTTCGAGGTGGGCGTGCGGGTGCAGCAGGAGGGCGGTCGCACCGGCTGCCCAGGCGAGGGCTTCGAGGCGCTCTATCACCAGCCGCCCCAGCCCGCGCCCCCGGTGCGAAGCAAGGACAGCGATGCGGGCAGGCACATACACGCCGTCGGGTTCCATCGTCAGCCTACCCGTCGCCACCGGCTGCCCGTCGCAGAGGACGAGGACGTGCCGCGCCTCGCCGTCCCGCCCGTCCCGCTCCAATTCGGACGGGACTTCTTGCTCTTCGACGAACACCACTTGCCGGATGGCCTGCGCCTGCCGCACCTCTTCCTCTGTGTGGGCTTCTACGACCTGGATGGTTTCAGCCTTCACGTCCATACGTCCACTCCGTCAAACGTCCACATCTAAAAAGAAAGGCGCCTCACGCTCAGGTTGTGACCGTCGCGCGAGACGCCTTTAAAATGGCAAGGAAACAGGAAAGAATCAATACGCTTTGAGGACGACATCGCCGTGGGCGCTGCTGGCTTTGAGCAAGCTGCCGCCACCGTTGAGCTGGCCCTCGGCGTACTTCTTCTTCACGTTGCCGGAG
>JAHEMB010000434.1 GCA_024643915.1 Rhodothermaceae bacterium
CGCGGTTTAGGTTTGGACGTGTGAACGTATGGACCTTGGGACGAAGAAAAAAACCAAGAGCATGTTCGTACCCCGATGGAGGAGCGACGAACCAGGGGAGTGGACCGGCGGCTAGCACCGTCTCTTACCAGAAGTCATATAGGGCACCGGGCCTGCCTTCAAATCTTGAAATTTCAACTCGTTGTAATAGGGGGCCTATCGTAATATTAATTTAACATGTGGATCGTCTGCGCAGGCTTGATTTGACCTAGGACAACCTCTAACTTCGCTGCCCTTGAACGGCTGAGGCATGCGCTCTTTACAGTCGGCGCGGGATTGATGGAAGCTGAACGATCTGGAGCCGGCGCCCGCGGGTTACACGTAAAGACGCCTCTCGAAGCGCATTGCTCTCGGCAATCCTGCGGGTTTTCTCTGTGTCGGATATGCGCCTATTATGTGTGCGTGTAACTGACGTGGCGGAGCCGTACCATCCCCGCGCCTGTCGGGCAGCCTGGCGACGAAAGGGGATCCGATAAAGGGGCGGTGCAGACAGTCTGCCGTTGGCGGTTGCTGCACGCAACGAGGCTCTATTCACCTTGCACGTAGCGTTGATGCAGCGGCCTGTGGTGCAGCATACATTTGTGAGCTAAGTATGGCGAAGAAGGTCCTGGTAACAGGAGCAGATGGCTTTATCGGCTCTCACCTTGTCGAAGCGCTCGTCGAGCGAGGAGACGACGTGCGGGCCTTCGTTTTCTACAACTCCTTCAACTCCTGGGGTTGGTTGGATCATGTGGATGAAGCCGTCCGGAACGAGATCGAGGTCTTCGCCGGGGACGTGCGCGACCCCAACGGCGTGCTGAAAGCGATGGAGGGATGCGCCGTCATTTATCACCTGGCGGCGCTCATTTCTATTCCTTTTTCCTACCATTCCCCCGATTCGTTCGTTGACACGAACGTTAAGGGGACGCTCAACGTCGTGCAGGCGGCCCGCGCGCTCGGGGTGGAGAAGGTTGTGCACACCTCCACGAGCGAGGTCTACGGAACCGCCCGGTTTGTCCCGATCACCGAGGAGCACCCGTTGCAGGGACAATCGCCCTATTCGGCATCGAAGATCGGAGCGGATCAACTGGCCCTCTCCTTCCATGCCGCCTTCGACACGCCGGTCGCGGTCATTCGGCCTTTTAACACCTATGGTCCCCGGCAGTCCTCACGGGCCGTTATCCCGACCATCATCACCCAGATAGCCCAGGGACAGCATACCATCCGGTTGGGGGCGCTGCATCCCACACGCGATTTTAACTACGTGACGGACACCGTGCGCGGGTTCCTGGCCGTAGCCGATGCCGAGGCGTCGGTCGGAGAAGTGGTCAACATCGGCAGCAACTACGAGATCTCCATCGGGGATCTCGTCGACCTGATCGCAGAGGTCATGGAGGCCGAGGTCGAAGTGGAAACGCAAGGGATACGGCTGCGCCCGGAGAAAAGCGAAGTGGAGCGCCTTTGGGCAGCCAATGCGAAGGCGAAGGCGTTGGTGGGGTGGGAGCCGAGCTACGGCGGCCTGGAGGGGCTACGTCGCGGCCTGGCCGAGACCGTGGCATGGTTCATCCAACGCCAGAACCTGAGCCGGTACAAAGCCGAACACTATAACATATGAAAGCCGGAGTGGACATTGGGGAGGTCGTAGCAACGCTCCAGCGTTGCCTGCCGGAGGAGGGGTTCCTCGCCCTGCACGAGCCGGCCTTCGAGGGAAACGAATGGGCCTATGTGAAAGAATGCCTCGATACCGGATGGGTATCGTCAGTTGGGAAATACGTCGATACTTTCGAGGAGAAGCTGGCGGCGTTCACCGGGGTGGGCAGGGCCGTAGCAGTGGTAAATGGCACCGCGGCCCTGCATGTCGCCTTGCTCCTGGTCGGCGTCGAGCCGGGCGATGAGGTGCTGATTCCGACGCTCACCTTCATCGCGACGGCAAATGCCATCGCCTACTGCGGTGCGGTTCCTCATCTGGTAGACAGCGAAGAGCGGACGCTGGGCCTGGATCCTCACAAGCTGGACGCTTATCTGCACGAGGTGGCCGAGGTACGGGAGGCGGGTTGTTTCAACCGGCACACCGGGCGCCGGATCAAAGCCGTCGTGCCGATGCATACCTTCGGGCATCCGGTAGACCTGGACCCCCTGGCCGCCGTTTGTGAGCGTTTTAGGCTGGCGTTGGTGGAGGATGCGGCAGAGGCGCTCGGCTCGTACTACAAAGGCTGTCATACGGGCCACTGGGGCCGCGTGTCGGTGCTCAGTTTCAACGGCAACAAGACCATCACAACAGGCGGGGGCGGGGCGGTCCTGACGAATGATGAGGAACTGGGTCGCCGGGCCAAGCACCTGACGACGACGGCGAAAGTGCCTCATCGGTGGGAATACCGGCACGACCAGATTGGCTATAATTACCGCCTTCCCAACATCAACGCGGCCCTGGGCTGTGCCCAGCTTGAGCAACTGCCACGTTTCCTGGAGCAAAAAAGGCAACTCGCGGCGCGGTACGAAGCGGCCTTTCAGGGCTTCGAGGGCGCCCGCTTTGTCACGGAGCCCGACTTCGCGCGGAGCAACTACTGGCTCAATGCCCTGCTGCTCGATGTCGGCTCCGAAGCAGCGCGAGATGGCCTCCTGTCCGCGACCAATGATGCCAACATCATGACGCGGCCCGTCTGGACGCTCATGCACAAGCTGCCCATGTACGCGGCTTGCCCCCGCATGGACCTTTCCGTTGCCGCGGGCCTGGAGCAGCGCCTCATCAATATTCCAAGCAGCGCTTTCCTGGGGGTTTCCGAGGCGGCAACGTGCTCCGACCGTTAGAGTTTGTCTGTGAAGAGTAATGATGGGCTGCAAACGGCTGCGAAAGGCATGCTCGGCGTTGCGCTGCATCGGCGATGCCCGGCATCGCCTGCTTCATGCGTCTTGATCGCGCCCCTCTCGCTCCCCGACGGGTCAGGGCAGGCTGTTTTCGCCTTCATCCTAACTCCACATACAGACTCTTGGAGAAGCAAAGGCGCCTGCGCATCCGAAATCGCTACTCCCCTCAGCACATGAACAACGACGAAAATGATTGACGCTATGGAGATTAAGAAGAAGGAGTGGGAGGAATCGTATAACCGAAATGAGAACTTCGTCTTCTTTCCGCATGAAGAGGTGATCCGTTTTGTTGCGAAGTACGTGAGAAAGCGGATTGGGCTAAACGCGTTCCAGGAGGTTCTGGCGCTGAACCGGGCGCCTCGCCTGCTGGATCTGGGATGCGGGATCGGACGACATGTGATTTTCGGACACGAGATGGGCCTAGAGAGCTACGGCATCGATCTTTCTGACAAAGCCCTTCAATTTGCTATGGAGTGGGCCGGCGAGAAGGGTATGGCCCACCCTGACCAGCGATTCCGGCAAGGAGACATCCGAAGCCTGCCCTGGGAAGATGGTTTTTTCGACCTCGTCGTCAGCCATGGCGTACTCGACAGCATGCCTTTTAGCGTCGCACGAGAGAGTATTCCAGAGGTCCATCGCATTTTGGCGGAAGGGGGGCTGTTTTACTGCGATGTTATCTCAGGAGACAATGTGGCGCACAGCCGAGAGTTTCGCGGTGAGGAAGTGGTGCAGGGGAGGCATGAGCAGGGTACCATCCAGTCCTACTTCAATTTTGGAAAGCTCAACGACCTTTTCGGTCAGTTCTTTGACTTCTTGGAAGTCGTGCTCGTCAGGCGTGAGGACGTAAGGAAGGGGGGATACGGTTCTCGGTATCACATGGTGCTTCAGAAAAAGAAGACGTGAGTGCCGACCCGAAAAAGGAGCATCCGGCCCGTCGGGCAGATTGTATCAGAATGGCTAGGGAAGGGTAAGTTATGAACGCCAAGCCGAGAAGCGTTTGGATCACCGGCTGCGCCGGATTTCTGGGTTCGTATCTGGCACAGGCCTTTTCGGCGGGCGCGTACCAGGTTGTAGGGTTTTCCAGGCGGCCCAGTCCGTATGCGCACCACGCCATTCGTCTCGACCTCGCTTCGGATCAGGCGCCAGGCCGCATTCGCAGTGTGATTGAGCAGCTTGGGTGTCCAGATGTCGTTGTGCATGTCGCTAGCTTGCAGCCGGGGCCCTTCAAGCGCGCCGATTATGTGAGGGCCAACGTATTGACGACGGCCAACCTGCTAGACGGCCTTGAAGCATGTCCGGACGCACGAATAATCTTAACCTCAACGTTGAGTGTGTATGGTGCACCGGCTGATCTCCCTGTCAAAGAGACGGCTGCTACGAACGGCCGGCACCCCTATGCCATGACCAAGCGCTTTGCGGAAAGGCTTATGGAGGGCGCGCAGCAGGCGTCGGTCGTGGTTTTGCGGTTGCCAAGTCTGTTTGGCGTCGGGCAGCAGGATAGCTTCATTGACGGGCTCGCTAAACTGGCAATAGACCATGCAAAGATAGAATTGTATGCCAGGGGAGAACTGATCCGCG
>JAHEMB010000435.1 GCA_024643915.1 Rhodothermaceae bacterium
ACTCCCAGCAGGAGCGCGTCGCGGTAGCGTGTCTGCTGCGTGTCAGCGTCCTCCCCCTCGTTCAGGTCGCCGATCTCAAAACCGATGCGTCGGCCGCCATGCTCTACCACAAAGTCGATCCAGACGTTGGCGCAGGGTGTCTGCGCCTTCACCTGGTAGCGCAGCCCCGAGATGGGGTTGAGGTACTTGACCAAGTGCCAGGCGAACTCGTCTTCAAGGGGCCGCTCATAGGGCGGATCATAGAAGAGCGAAGGCTCCAAGAGGGGGTGGTGCGCCTCGGCAACCGGGATGAGCGGACGCGGCGATGTATGTTCAAAAAGCTCTTTCATGGGAAGCACCGTTGGCGGTTTTCAGGGTCTCCTCGGCAAGATAACCAAGACGGGTGCCAACCTCGTGTCACAAGCGATGTGCCTTATTTACGCGCTTTTTGGAGAGGACGAGCAGGTATCCTTTCTTTGGTCTTTGACACGTAGCAGCGACCACGTTGCGGCCTGCTCTTTGCCCTATCCGCAATAATCTAAGCGACCCGGTCGTTTGGAGGGGGAGCCTGCGCCGGAGCAACGTCCTTCGGTTTCGCGGGTCTTCTTGAGGATGAAAGGATGTACTGATCAACGGCACTGTCCGGAGCGTTGCGCGATGAAAACAGCCCTCTTGTACGCGATCTCTTTTGCCTCCTTGCTGCTCACCGCCGGCCTGGCGCACGCGCAGGGCGTGGTCATCGACCCGGCGGGGCGGCCCGTGGCCCTCGAGTTGCGCCGCCACCACGTCGCTGCCGACGTGCAGGAGCAGGTGGCGGTGGTGACGGTGGCGCACGAATTTTTCAATCCCGGACGCAGCACGGTAGAGGGCACGTTCCTTTTCCCCCTACCGCCCGAGGCGCAGGTCTCGCGCTTCTCGATGGACGTGAACGGTCAAGAGCTGACCGGCGAGCTCCTCAGCGCCGACGAGGCACGGCAGATCTACGAGGAGATCGTCCGCAAGACACTCGACCCGGCGCTCCTGGAGATGGCCGACTACCGCACGTTCCGCGCCCGCGTCTTCCCCATCCCACCCGGCGAGACCCGCAAGCTCACTCTCCGCTACGACGCCACGCTCACCCGCGAGGGACAGACCGTCACCTTCCGCTATCCGATGCAGGGCACCCTTACCTGGCGCGGCGTGGGCATGCCGCCGCCGCCCCCTATGCCCCGCCCCCGGCAAGAGGGCCCGCGCCGCGAGCACGGCGAGATCCCGTCGCAGCAGAGCCTGATGGAGTTCACCATCAACTCGGCGACAGGGGTGCAGAACGTCTACTCGCCTTCGCACGAGGTAGAGATCGACCGGCCCAACAACCGCCGGGCTTCGGTCTCGTTCGAGGCCACGAATGCGCTCGATGGACGCGACTTCGTCCTCTACTACACCCTCAGCGACAGTGACGTAGGCGCCACCCTCCTCACGCACCGCCCCTACGGCGATCGGCCCGGCTACTTCATGCTGCTGATTGATCCGCCCGTGGAGATGGACGAGGCGCAGATCCAGCCGAAAGACGTCGTCTTCGTCCTCGATACCTCGGGCAGCATGGCGGGGGAGAAAATGGAGCAGGCCAAAGAGGCGCTCCGCTATAGCCTCAACCGCCTCGGCCCGCGCGACCGCTTCGGCCTCGTCGCCTTCTCCTCCGACGTCGATGCTTTCCGCGACGCCCTCGCCCCACCCACCAGCCGAGAGGATGCCCTCTACTTTGTCGATCAGCTCGAAGCGCGCGGCGGCACCAACATCAACAACGCCCTCCTTGCCGCCATGGAGATGCTCGACGGCAGCGAGAACGGCACCGTCATCTTTCTAACGGATGGCCTGCCCTCGACCGGCATCACGGACGAGGGGCAGATCCGCACCAACGTGCAGCAGGCCAACAACAAGGTGAAGCTTTTCGCCTTCGGCGTGGGCTACGACGTCAACACCCGCCTCCTCGATGGGCTGGCGCGGGAGGCCGGTGCCTTCGCCGACTACATCTCGCCCGAGGAGAACATCGAGGAGCGCGTGGGCAGCTTCTACGAAAAGGTGCGCTACCCCGTCATGACCAACCTCACGCTCGACCTCGACGGCGTGGATGCTTTTGCGCTGGCCCCCGGCGCCCTGCCCGATCTCTACAAAGGCAGCCAGCTCATCGTTGCGGGCCGCTACCGGCGGCCTGGCGCGGCCACTCTCCGCCTGCGCGGGCAGGTAGAGGGCGAGACGGCAACGCGGCGCTACACCTTCCGCTTCCCCGAGCGCGAGCGTGAGCGCGACTTCGTGGCGCGTCTCTGGGCCACGCGGCGCGTCGGCCAGCTCCTCGACGCAGTCAGGATGCAGGGGGAGAACGCGGAGTTGAAGGAAGAGATTGTCGCCCTCGCCAAGGAGTTCGGCCTCGTCACGCCCTACACCTCGTACCTCGTGCGCGAGGAAGAGGAGTTCGCCGACCAGCGCATTCGGCAGCAGCAATTCAATATGGATGCCAGCGCGGATCTGGATGCGATAACCGCGTCGCCGCCTGCTGCCGAAGCCCTCCAGCAGACAAGCGGGGCCGGGGCCGTGCGCGCCAGCAAAGCCATCCGCGAGATGCAGGAGGCCGAGACGGTGGAAGCTGCGCCCGCCGAGCGCGACGTCGCGAATGTGCAGGGCCGCCTGATGCTGCGGACACGGGAGAGCGCCTGGATAGATAGCGAATTCGACGGGGAGAAGGACGAGGCAGTGCAGATCAAGTTCGCCTCCGACGCCTACTTCGCCTTCCTGCGCCTTTACCCCGAGGCGATGGACTTTGCCAAACTGGGCGAGGCCGTCACCTTCCGCTTCGGCGATGTGTTTGTGGAGATTGGCGAGGCCGGAAAGACGGACATGACAGAGACCGAATTGAGGGCGCTCTTCGAATGAGAAATCACCTCCTGTTGCGCCGCTAGAAAACACGCCCGAAGGCGATGCCGGGGTTCGGCCAGACCCCGCAAGCATCGTCGCTGCCTTCGGCGCAGGCATAGATCGGCATGAGGCCCACCTTGAAGAATCGTCCTGAACGCGCCGAATCGTAGCGATAGGCGAACACCCCCGTTAGATGTGGTCGAAGCCACCCTCCCGACGAGGATTCGTCTACGCCGTTTTCGAGCAGTTCATTCTATGCAGGCACAATCCATATTAACGAGGGACTGTTACCTGACATACGCGGCATGGAAGCCCTAGGTTGAGCCCATCCGACCTCCCATTCCACGAGAGTTGCACGTCTTTTTCGGTTCTCATCCCGGCCCGTCTCTAACTTGGCTACGGGCGCGGAACGCGCAAGCACCGCTCTCGTAGGTGAAGGGCGAGGTGGTGAAAAACCTCGGAGAAACTCGGCGGGTCTGCGGCGTTTGCTTCGACTCAGCGCAAGCAGCCCTTGTTGGCCGGTCCGCTGAAGCCGGCAGCGCACTAAAGACCCACCGGGTTTGCCTGTACCACCTTCTGCAACCTGCTACCGCTCCGATCTACCATTCTTTTCACTTAACCCTTATTCATCCCTCTTATGGAAGCCAAGGATTACAACGGCAAGCCGCCCCTCCTCACCACCGCCGACGGCGCCCCGATTGACGACAACGAGAACGCCCTCTCCGCCGGCCCCCGTGGTCCCCTCCTGATGCAGGACGTGGTGCTGATCGAGCAGATGCAGCGCTTCAACCGCGAGCGCATCCCTGAGCGCGTCGTGCACGCCAAAGGCTCGGGCGCCGGCGGTACCTTCACCGTCACCAACGACATAACGAAATACACCCGCGCTTCGATCTTTTCCCACGTGGGCAAGCAAACAGAGATGTTCGCCCGCTTCTCCACAGTGGCGGGCGAGCGCGGGGCGGCCGATGCCGAACGCGATCCGCTCGGCTTCGCCCTCAAGTTCTACACGGACGAGGGCAACTGGGACCTGGTGGGCAACAACACACCCGTCTTCTTCGTGCGCGACCCGTACAAATTCCAGATGTTCATCCACTCACAGAAGCGGCACCCGCAGACGAACCTGCGCGAGGCTGACATGCAGTGGGATTTCTGGAGCCTCTGCCCCGAGAGCCTGCATCAGGTGACGTGGCTCTTCGGGGATCGCGGCATCCCGAAGACATACCGCACGATGAACGGCTACGGCAGCCACACCTACTCCCTCATCAACGCCGAGGGCGCGCGCGTCTGGGTCAAGTTCCATTTCAAGACGCAGCAAGGCATCCAGAACCTAACGAACGAAGCGGCGGCTGAGGTCATCGCCCAGGACCGCGAGAGCCATCAGCGCGACCTCTTCTACGCAATCGAGCAGGGCGACTTCCCCACCTGGAAGCTCTTCATCCAGGTGATGACGCAGGCGCAGGCCGAAGCGTTCCGCTGGAACCCGTTCGACCTGACCAAGGTGTGGCCGCACGGCGACTTCCCGCTCATTGAGGTGGGCAAGATGGAGTTGAACCGCAACCCGGACAATTACTTCCACGAGGTCGAGCAG
>JAHEMB010000009.1 GCA_024643915.1 Rhodothermaceae bacterium
CTCGGGCCTGACGTTCCTCCGCCCCGGCGACGAGGTCCTCTTCGAGTCGCACGCGCACCCGGGCGGCGCCATCCCATGGATGAACCGGCAGAAGACGCAGGGCATCCAGGTCAGGATCTTCGAGCCGGACCCGACGAGCGCCGAGGGCAACCTGGCGCGCATCGAGGCGGCGCTATCGCCGCGCACCAAAGTCATCCAGGTGAGCCACGTCACGGCGCCCACTGGCATCCGCCTGCCCGTCCATGACATCGCCCGGCTGGCGCGCGAGCGCGGCCTCTGGTTCCACGTCGATGGCGCCCAGTCCGCCGGCATGTTTCCGTTCGACCTGAAAGAAATCGGGTGCGACTCGTACGCGACGAGCGGGCACAAGTGGATGGGCGGGCCGCACGGCACCGGCGTACTCTACGTCCGCGAGGACCGCCTGGACGAGATCGCCCCCACCGAGGTCGGCGCCTACTCGGACGACGGCTACGAATTGCCGGACACCTTCGTCTACCACCCAACGGCGCAGCGCTACGAGCCCGGCACGCGCGATGCCGCGAGCGTGGTCGGGTTGGTGGAGGCGGTGCGTTTCCTGGAAGAGATCGGGATGGCGCGGGTGGCAGCCTACGGGCAGGGCCTGGCGATGTACCTCCAGGCCCGTTTGGCCGAAATCCCCGGCGTCACCCTCCTGACGCCCACCGACCCCGCGCTGTCTGGGTCGATCACCACCTACAAAACCGACCGCGTGCCGTACAACGAACTCTACCGGTACCTCGCGCAGGAGGCGAAACTGCGCTGCCGCATCGTCACCGAGCGCGGGCTCGACGCCGTGCGCGTCTCTACCCATATTTTCAACACGAAAGAAGAGTGCGACCGCGTCGTCGAGGCGACGCGCGCCGTCCTTGCGAAGCAGTAGAACCTGACCGTCCGATGGCCGTCCTCCAGCCAGAGCCGCAGCTACAACCCGCCACCGTCAGCCGACGGTTGCCCGCGCCCGAGGAGGGCGGGCGGTTGCCGGGGCGGGCGGCGTGGAGGCGGTACGCGCCGGCGCCGCAGCAGGTGGCGGTGCACGTCATCCTGGGGCTGGGGGCGCTCGTGATGGTAGGTCCCCTGCTGTGGATGGCACTCACCTCTTTCAAGACGCCCGCCGACGCCGAAGCCTTCTTCGAGACGCCCCGCCGGCTGTTGGCCGTCCTGCAAAACCTGTGGCCCGATCCGTTCACGCTGGAGGCCTACGAGGCCGTCTTCACCGAGCGCCCGATGCTCCGCTACTTCCTCAACAGCGGGATCTACACCGGCCTCAGGATGCTGCCCAGCCTCTTCTTCTGCTCTTTTGCCGGGTTCATCTTCGCCAAGATGCGCTTCCCGGGGCGCGACCTCCTCTTCGCCGCCGTCATCGTGACGATGATGGTGCCGTTCCAGGTGAAGATGCTGACGCTCTACGAGATGATGGTCGATTTCGGCTGGGTCGATACGTACTGGGCGGTGGTGGTCATCGGGCTGATGGAACCCTTCGGCATCTTCCTCTTTCGCCAGACCATCCTCGGCATCCCGGACGACCTGCTCGACGCGGCGCGCATCGACGGGTGCGGGCCGGTGCGGACGTATTTCAGCGTGGTGCTGCCGCTCGTCCGCCCCACGCTCGCGGCCTACAGCATCTTCCTCTTCATGTGGTCATGGAGCGATTTCCTCTGGCCACTCATCGTCCTCAACTCGGACCTGCTCAAGCCCATCGAGGTCGGCATCCTTGGCTTTTCGGACATCAACAACCCGGAGTACGTCAAGATGATGGCTGCCTCGACCGTGGCTGTAGCCCCCATCCTCCTGTTCTTCCTCGCCATGCAGCGCCAGTTCATCCGCGGCGTGACGATGACGGGGCTGAAGGGATAAGGGAATGGCGGAATGCGGATTTCGGAATGCGGGTTTGGGAAAAGGGGAGTAGAAAAGACAACCGACGACCTTTGAAGCGTAAGCGGGCACATATCATGGGGATGGCGGTGCTGCTGCTGGCGGGGGTGCTGGCGGGGTGCCGGAACGGGGAGGGAGCGGCCGCGCCGGACGGGCGGCGGACGGTGCGCGTGTTCCTGTTGCTCATCAGCACGCGTCAAGTCGAATTCTATCGCTGGGCGGAAGCGGCGTTCGAGGCGCAGCATCCCGACACCGACGTCGTCATCGAGCAGTTCCCCGGCTCGTCGCTCAAGGATTTCGAGATCAAACTGCGGTTGCGGTTCAGCAGCGGGCAGCCACCCGACGTCTTCAGCGCCTCTGAAGTGGTGATGGGCGAATACGCTCGGCTGGGGCTGCTGGCCCCCGCGCCGCCCGCCATCGAAAAGATCGTGCAGGAAAAGAGCCTCAACGCAATGGTGCGCCAGGCGCCCTATTTCGACGGCACCTGCTACGGTGTCGTCGGCGATGCGGCGTGGCAGGCGTTGTACTACAACAAGGACCACTTCCGCGCCGCCAGCCTCGATCCTGAGCGCCCGCCCGCGACCTGGGCCGAGTTGCTCGATTACGCCGAGCGTCTCACCGTACGCGCTCCGGACGGCAGTCTCGCCCGCGCCGGTCTCTCCCTGCGCAAGACGGGCTTCAAGCCTGGCACAGCGGAGAAGTGGTACACCTTCCTCTACTCGGCGGGCGGCCGCCCCTTCACCACAGATGGCACGCGGGCGACCCTCAACACCGAGGCGGGGCGTGCCGCCATCGGCCTCTACAAGAGCGTCCTTTTCGAGAAAAAGCTGGACGCGGTGGAGCATGGCGGCGACCAGCAGGGCTTCGGGCAGGGGCGCGTTGCCATGTTCTTGCGGGAGGCGCACGTCATCCGCTGGCTCCGCGAGAACTACCCCGACCTCGACTTCGGCGTGGCCCCGGTGCCTGCCCGCGACACGTCTCTCACCTCCAGCGGCTCCTACGTCTGGATGGTGAGCCGGGACGCACCCTACCCGGAGGCCGCGTGGCAGTGGATCGCTTTTCTGATGCAGGAGGACGTCTATGCTCGCTACGCCGCCATCGGCGGCATCCTGCCCATGGTAAAAGCCGTGGCGGCCCGGCCGGAATACCGCGACGATCCCCATCTCCGCGTTTTCCTGGAGCAGTCCGTCGCCCCGCCCTACAGCTTCCCGCGCTACAACCGCGCTAACGACCTCGTAGGCGCCTATGTCGAGCGGTTCTGCTATGGGCGTATCGGCGCCGATGAGATGCTCGAACGCGCCGAGCGCGACCTCAACGCCCTCCTGGCGCCCAACCGCAAGCGCAAAACACCGACGATGCCATGAGCAGACCCCTCGATATCGCCGTCATAACTGACGAAGTCTCGCGCGACTTGGGCGAGGCCCTGGCTGTGAGCCGAAGGTGGGGGCTCACCCGCTTCGAGTTGCGGGAGGGCAGCAGGGCACGTTTCCCCGGCTTCACCAGAGACGAAATACGCCTGGTGGAGGACGCCTTGCGCGAGGGGGCGCAGGTCACCGCTGTCTCGCCCGGCCTCCACAAAGGGCATGTGGCGGACGAGGCGCGAATCCGTAGCGAGCTGGACGACGTGCTGCCCCGCGCCATCGAGCTGGCGATGCGCTTCGAGAGTCCCCTGCTCATCATCTTCGGCTTCGAGCGGGAGGAGGGGGAGCCTACCGGCTACCGCACACGGGCCATGCGCGCCTTCGAGCAGGTGACCGAAACGGCGGCGGCGGCGGGGATGACCGTGGCCGTGGAGAACGAGCCGAACTTCTGGATCGACCGACCCGAAGAGACAGCGGCGCTTTTTGAGGAGATCGGGCACCCGGCGCTCAAAGCCAACTGGGATCCGGCCAACCTGCACTGGGGCGGGCAGCGGCCAACCTACGAAGGCTTCGAGGTGCTGCGTCCTCACCTCGCCAACGTGCACGTCAAGGATTTCCACCCCGCCGATCCCCAGGCGCCGTGGCGGCCCCTCGGGCAGGGCCAGACGCCGTGGCCGGAGATCCTGCACTGGATCGTCGAAGAAACCGACCTACCGCACGTAACGCTGGAGACGCACTGCGTGCCCCTCCTGGAATCGTCACGGCAGAGCCTAGACGCCCTGCGCCAACGCCTCGCCGACGTAGCGGAAGTACCCTCCTAGGCATGAAGCAACTCCCTGAAATGAGCCATTCAATAGAACAGACTGGGCACGATCCCGTGCGCGTGGCCCTCGTGGGGCTGGGCGGGCATGGGCGCACCATCCGGGAGGCCTCCTCCTCCGCGCCCTCCCTCGATGTTGCGGCTGTTTTCGACGTAGATGCGACCGAAGCGCAGACTGCTGCGGAGCGCCTCGGCTGCGATGTGGCGGCTTCGTACGAGGCCCTGCTGGCGAGGGACGATTTGGAAGCCGTCGTGCTCGTTTCCCCCAACCGGTTCCACCGCGCCCAGGCTCTCGCCGCCTTCGAGGCCGGGCTGGACGTTCTGGTGGAGAAGCCGATCGCTAACACGGTGGCAGACGGGCTGGCGATGGCCGAGGCGGCAGCGCAGCACGATCGTCTCCTCGCCGTGGGCCACAACATGCGGTACGCCCGCGCCACGCAGCACGCCCGGCGCCTCCTGGCCGAGGGGCGGCTGGGGGAGGTGGTGAGCGTGGAAGTGCATTTCTCCGCCGACAACACGCGCCGCTTGCCCGCCGATGTGTGGCGGCTGCGCCCCGACGAGTGCCCGCTCCTGCCGGTGATGCAACTCGGCATCCACGGCATTGATCTTGTCCATTACCTCGTCGGCCCCATCGAGGAGGTGTACGCCTTCGCCCGCGCCGTGACGACGCCCGCGGACGTTATCGACAGCGTGGCGGCTTCGTTTCGGCTGGGGCAGGGCGCGCTCGGCACCCTCGTCAGCACCTATTGCTCGCCCGTCCGCTTCGAGTACCGCCTCGCCGGTACCGAGGGCATGTTGCAGGCCACGCCCCACCGCGTCTGGTTCCGCAGCGCCGGGGCCACCGATGGGCGCGGCGACGGCCCTGCCGAAGCCACCGATTATACCGAGTACGACGGGGAAAGCTACCGGCTCCAGATGGACGCCTTCGGGCAGGCCGTGCAGGAGCGGAAGCGCCCAGACGTAGACGGCTGGGCCGGCCTGCAAGCCCTGGCCGTGGTCGAAGCCCTCCAGTGCTCCGCCGCCCAGGCCACACCGCAGCGCGTCCCCTCCTTTGTAGAAAAACTAGCCGTATGAAAATTCGTCCACACGTCCACACGTCCATACGTCCACACGTAGCCTTCGTCCTGTTGCTGGTGCTGTTGGCATGGCCGGGCGAGGCGTGGGGGCAGGCGCGGCTGTGTGCCGGCCTCATCAAGTCGAAGGGTTACGTGGTGGGGTCGCCGCTTTCGGCCAGCGGGCTGCATTGCCTCGAAGGAGACACGACGTGGGTGCACGTAGGCTGGAACCACCCACGCATCGCCGGCCTTGCCAGCGATCCGGCGGGCGCCACGCTCTACCTCGCCGCCGGCAACGGCGTCCTCCGCACGCGCGACGGCGGGGCGTCCTGGCGCCTCACGACTGACTGGGAGGTGACCGAGTCGCAGGACGTGGCGGTCGATCCGTCGGCCCCGGCGCACGTCTACGTCGCCACGGCCTACGGCGTCTGGCGCTCCGCTGATGGCGGGCAGACCTGGGCCGAGGCCACGACGGCCCTTCCGAAGAAATACACCCAGACGGTGGAGGTGGACCGCACCCAGCCAGGGCGCGTGCTGGCCGGCACCTGGGGCGGCCTTTACGTCTCCGACGATCACGGACACACCTGGGCTCTCGCCGGCCCCGCCGACGTGCCCGTGCTGGACCTGAAGCAGAGCGCCACCGAGCCCAACGTCTGGCTCGCCGCAACCGAGAACCGGGGCGTGCTGCTCTCGCATGACGGCGGCGGCACCTGGCAGGCCATTCCGGATCTGCCTACCAAAGCGCCGCTCTACGTCGCCGCCATCGACCCCTTCGACGCGCAACACATGGCAGCGGCCGGGTGGGGCGTGGGCGTGCTCGTCAGCACCGACGGGGGCAAGACGTGGGGGGCGCGGCGCGACGGCCTGCCCATCCCGCACCTCTACGAGATCGCCTTCGACGCGAACGTGCCGGGCCGGCTCTGGGCGGCGACCATCGAGGAAGGGATCTACCGCTCCGACGACGACGGCCAAACCTGGCAGTACGCCGGCCTCAACGGCACCCTCGTCTTCGACATGGACTTTATCGATTGGATGCCGAAATGATGTTTCTTTCTTCCATAGCACGCCTGCCGCGTGGCGCCGTCCTCGTGCTGTTGTTGCTGCCGGGCCTTGCCTTCGCGCAGCAACGGCCCCATTTCAGCCGTGCCGAGCAGGTGGAGGGCTACCGCGCCCGCGCCGACTCGCTCATCGACTTCTACGTCCATCAGGTGCCGCCCGACGACCTCACGCGCGGCGGGTATTTCCAGGTTGCGGCCAACCTGCATCGCGGGCAAAATCTGGCGTGGTCCCTCGCCCGGCTGGACTCGCTCCTGGCCCAGCCGCCGCGCGGCGACATGTTCTGGATGTATCCGTTCGTGACGGCCTTTTTCGCTGGCGAGGACGCGCTGCCTAATGGCTACAAGCGGCGTCTGCGCGACCTCTGGCGCACCTATATGCCCTACCGGGGCGACACGGAAAACCACTGGGCGCTCTACTACGCCACCCTTTACCTGATGACCGAGGCCTTCCCCGACGACGGCCCGGAGACCTGGTACAGCGGCAAAAGCGCCGAGGAGAACCGGGCCGAGGCGCGCGACTACCTGCTGCGCTGGATCGATCTGACCACGACGAAGGGGCAGGGCGAGTACGATTCGCCGCACTACCTGAAGGTCTTCATCGCTCCGATGGCCCTCCTCTACGCCCACGCGCAGGACCCCGCCATGCGGCAGCGCGCCGAGATGATGCTGGACTATTTCATCGCCGACTACGCGGTGGAGAGCCTGAACGGGCTCTACGGCGGGGCGCACAGCCGCCTCTACGAGCGCGAGGTGGTGGCGCCCTGGAACACGGCGGCGTCTCGGTTCGGGTGGCTTTTGTGGGGCAACACGCCGTTCACACCCAGCGGCGAGTCGCTCGTGCTGGCGCTCAGCGGCTACGTGCCGCCGCTCATCCTCCACCACCTCGGCATGGACCGCTCCCAGCCCTACGCCCACCGCGAGTTGAAGCGGACGCGGCACCGCATCCGCCACAGCGCCCTCAAGAACGCGCCCGTCTACAAGTACACGAAAATGCGGGAAGAATACGTGTTCGGCTCCAGCCAGGGCGGCCTGCTCCAACCCATCCAGCAGCAGACGTGGAGTCTGATCTGGGCCGTCGAGGACCCGCGTGAGGCGCGCAACACGTTTTTCGGCCTGCACCCCTACTCGTCCGCACTCGAAGGCACGATGTATTTCGCTGAGCACGGCGAAATGGTGACCGAGTTCATCGTGCGCTCTAAGACCGAGTACGATTCGCCGGACAAGTGGACGGGCGGCTCGCCGTACGAGCAGGTGTTCCAGCACGAGGACGCCCTCGTCGCCCTCTACGACATCCCCGAAGGCACCCGCTTTCCCCACATCTCCGCCTTCTTCTCCCGCGACCTCCGCCATCAGACTGAGCACCCCTCCGGCTGGATCTTCGCGCAGGGCGGGGAGGCGCTCATCGCCTACTACCCGCTCGCGCCTTACGAATGGCGCGAGGAGCAGGGCGGTGACCGGCGCCTCCACAGCCCACACCTGAAGAACGGCGCCGTGGTGCAGGTGGCGCCCCTGGCGGACTACGGCTCGCTGGAGGCGTTTGCCGCGGCGGTGGCGGGGCAAGCGCTGGAGGTGTCGACCGAGCCGGCGCCCCGCGTGCGCTACGAATCCCTCGACGGCGCCCTCATTGAGGCGGCCTACGGCGAGACGCCGCGCGTGGACGGCATGGCGGTGGACTACGAACGCTGGCCCCTCTTCGACGGGCCTTTCCTGGAGGCGGCGGCCGGGAGCGGCGAACTGCTGATGCGCTACAAGACGATGCGACGGCGGCTCGATTTCAAGACGCTCACCATCACCGACTGGGTGGAAGAGTAACAGCCACCCGGTTGAACCTGAAAGCAATCATGGAGAACGATAATCCTATGTACGACGACTTGTTCAAGAGCGACTACCCGGTGACGGACGACAAGGTCGCTTTCTTCCGCGAGAACGGCTATGTCCGCTTCGATGACGTGTTGGATGAGCGGGAGCTGGAGGTCCTACGCACCGACCTGGACGCCGCGCGCGCCGAGCGCAAGGGCTTCGTGCGCGACCTGGCGGCCAACGGCGGCAACGGCATGGGCGGGGCCAGGAAGGACCGCATCCTGCAGATGCTCAATCTCTGGGAGCACTACCCGGCCATCCGCGCTTACGTCTTTGGCGGGCGCGTGGCGAAAATGGCGCAGCGGCTCACCGGCAGCGAGGCCATCCACCTCTACCACGACCAGGCCCTCGTCAAGGAGCCTGGCCCCAGCGCCCCCTCGCCCTGGCACCAGGACCAGCCCTACTGGCCCTCCAAAGAGCCGGGCATGCTCTCCTGTTGGATGGCCCTCGACGACGTCACCGTAGAGCGCGGCTGCATGCAGTTTATCCCCGGCTCCAACCATTGGGGCGAATTCCCGCCCATCTCCTTTGCGGGGGAGGGCAAAGCGTTGAAAGAGTATCTCGACGAGGCGCAGCGGGCGAAGTGGGAGCCGGTGCCGGTGGAACTGAAGGCCGGAAGCTGCACCTTCCACCATGGCCTTACCTTCCACTACACCAACGCCAACACGACGGACCACATCCGGCGGGCGTTCGTCACCATCTTCATCCCTGAGGGCATCACCTACGCAGCGGAGGGGAAGATGGAGAGCCCCTTCGACGATTCCATCACCAGCAAAAAGGGCGAGCCGCTACGGGGCGCGCGCTTTCCGCAGCTTGTCTAAGACAGGGGACGTATCGTGATCGACCTCACCCATACCCTCTCCGCTGCCGCCCTCGTGCCGAAGATCGACCGCCTCTGGGCGCTTTCGGCGGCCAAGATCCGCGCCCTCGAGCGGCGTCTCGATCCGGCGGCGGGGGCGCCCGTTTTCACCGTGGGGGGGCGTTACACCTCGCGGGGCTGGACCGAGTGGACGCAGGGCTTCCAGTTCGGCGCGGCGCTCTTACAGTTCGACGCGACCGGCGAGACGGCTTTTCTCGAAGCAGGCCGGCGCCACACGCTCGAACGGATGGCGCCGCACGTCACGCATTATGGCGTGCACGATCACGGCTTCAATAACGTCAGCACCTACGGCGCGCTCCTCCGGCTGATGGGGGAGGGGCGGACCGAGGAGAATTCCTGGCAGCGCGCCTTCTACGAGATGGCCCTGAAAAGCTCCGGCGCCGTGCAGGCCATGCGATGGACGGCCCTGACCGAGGGCGGCTACGTCTACTCCTTCAACGGTCCGCACTCCCTCTTCGCCGACACCATCCGCTCGATGCGCGCCCTGGCCCTGGCCCATCAGCTCGGGCACGTCCTCTCGGGGGAGCACGACGAACGCATCTCGCTCCTGGAGCGCCTTATCCAGCACGCCCACGCCACCGTTCGCTACAACGTCTACTACGGCGAGGGGCGCGACGGCTACGACGTGCGGGGGCGCGTGGCGCACGAGAGTATCTTCAACCTGAACGACGGGCACTACCGCTGCCCCAGCACCCAGCAGGGCTACTCGCCCTTCACCACCTGGACGCGCGGGCTGGCCTGGGTCATGTGCGGCTGTGCCGAGGAGTTGGAATGGCTCGCCAGCCTGGACGACGAAGCACTCGAACCCTCCGGCGGGCGCGAGGCGGTGGAGGCGCCCCTGCGCCGCGCCGCCCTGGCCTCGTGCGACTTCTACATCGAGAACACACCGACGTGCGGCGTGCCTTACTGGGATACCGGCGCACCCGGCCTTGTCCATTTAGGCGATTACCTGGCCCGGCCCGCCGACCCGTTCAACCCGCACGAACCCGTCGACAGCTCTGCGGCGGCCATTGCCGCGCAGGGGCTTTTGCGGCTGGGGCATTACCTGGGGCGGCACGAAGAGGGGGCGGGCGCCCGCTACTGGCAGGCCGGCCTCAAAGTCCTCGACACCCTTTTTGACGCGCCCTACCTGAGTGCCGATTCGGCGCACGAGGGGCTGTTGCTGCACGCCGTTTACCACTGGCCCAATCGGTGGGACCACGTCCCCGAGGGTGCCCATGTGGCCTGCGGTGAGGCGACGATGTGGGGCGATTACCACGCGCGCGAGGCGGCGCTGTACGTGCAACGCATCGTACAGAGCGAGCCGTATCTTGCTTTTTTCGCCGTTCCCGAACCGGCTTCGGCGCCTCCCGCGTTAGGATGAAGCTGAAAATATAGCGTTCCAACACCATCTTTCACCGGAAGACACCCCGCGAAGATGACGATTGTAGATCTAAGCAAAACCGAGGGCCGCAGCTACCCGGCACGGCGCGTCACCAAAAACCTGGTTGGCGGCACGTCGCCCATGAAGTCCGAGCATTTCAGCCTCGGCTTCGTCGAGTTGGAGCCGCGTGGGGGGCAGGTGCCGTGGCATAACCACGCGCAGGAGGAGGTGTATTTCATCCTCGAAGGAGAAGGGGAGATGTGCCTGGCGGAGGAGCGGCAGGCCGTGCGGGGCGGCCAGGCCGTCTTCATTCCCCCCGGCACTTTCCACCAACTCACCAACGTGGGCGACACGCCCCTACACATGGTGTACTGCTACGCCCCGGCGGGCGACGTGGCCCACTGGCGCCAGGAACTCCAAGGCACCCTCCCGAAGGCGGGCCTCGATGCGCCGCCCCTGCCGGAGGGAGCCCGGCCCCAGCACACCGCCGCCCCCGAATAGCGCAAACTACAGACCCGTCGGGTTTCCAAAACCCGGCGGGTCTGGCGGCCGGTCTACGACGGGCCTATCCAAATACGACATAGATCACGAACCAACCAGATAGATGAGCGAAACGAAAGTACATAGGATCGGCATCGTGATGAACGGTGTGACAGGGCGGATGGGGTCGAACCAGCACCTCCTGCGCTCCATCGTCGCCATCATCGCGCAAGGAGGGGTGAAGTTAGGCGAAGGCGAGGTCATCCTGCCCGATCCGATTCTCGTCGGGCGCAACCCGGCCAAGCTCGAAAAGCTGGCCGAACGCGCCGGCGTTGAGAAGTGGACCACCGACGTGGACGAAGCCCTCTCCGATTCCAACAACCAGATTTATTTCGACGCCCAGACGACCGACCGGCGCGTGGCTGCTGTGACGCGCGCTATCGAAGCCGGCAAGCACATTTATTGTGAGAAACCTACGGCCCTCACCACCGACGACGCACTCCGCCTTTACGAAAGAGCGGAGGAGGCGGGCGTCAAGCACGGCGTGGTGCAGGACAAACTCTGGCTGCCCGGCATCCTGAAGCTCCAGATGCTGCGCGAGACGGGTTTCTTCGGCGAGATCCTGTCGGTGCGGGGCGAGTTTGGCTACTGGGTCTTCGAGGGTGATGTGGTGCCGGCGAACCGGCCCTCGTGGAACTACCGCGCCGAAGATGGGGGAGGCATCATCATGGACATGCTCTGCCACTGGCGCTACGTCCTCGACAACGTCTTCGGCAAGGTGGAGGCCGTCTCCTGCCTGGGCGCCACCCACATCCCGCGACGGTGGGACGAGCACGGCCGACCCTACGAAGCCACCGCCGACGACAGCGCCTACGCCACATTCGAACTGGCAAACGGCGTCATCGCCCACTTTAACTCCTCCTGGACCGTCCGCGTCCGCCGCGACGACCTGCTCACGATCCAGGTGGACGGCACGAAAGGCTCCGCGGTGGCCGGGTTGCGAGAATGCCGGGTGCAGCCCTACGGCGCCACGCCCATGCCCGTCTGGAACCCCGATATCCCCCAGCCCATCGATTTCTACGACAACTGGATGCTGCTGCCCGACCAGCGGCCCTACGACAACGCCTTCAAGGTGCAGTGGGAGATGTTTCTCCGCCACGTCGTCGCGGACGAACCCTTCCGGTACGGTTTGCTCGAAGGCGCCAAGGGCGTGCAACTCGCCGAGCTGGGGCTCGAATCGTGGCGGCGGCGGGCCTGGGTGGACGTGCCCGCCCTCCAACCGGCCGGGGTGGCGCTATGAGGAAAGTGGCGTTCGTGACGGGCGGGGCCGCAGGCATCGGACTGGGCATCGCCCACTCGCTGGCGCGGGAGGGGTTCGACCTTGCCTTGTGCGGTCGCCGGGAGGCCGCCGCCGTGCAGAAACCCCTCGACGCGCTTCGACGCCTCGGGAGCGACGTCCTCTACGTCTCCGCCGATGTGGGCGACGACGCGGCGCGGCAGCGGCTGCTCGATGCGGTCCGCGCTCATTTCGGGCGCCTCCATGTGCTCGTCAACAATGCCGGGGTGGCGCCGCAAGAGCGCCGCGACCTGCTGGAGGCCACGCCGGAGAGCTTCGACCGGGTGCTGGGCATCAACCTGCGCGGGCCGTATTTCCTGACGCAGGCCGTCGCCAACTGGATGCTCGAACAGCAGGAAGCAGGGGATTTCGACGGGATGATCGTCAACGTCACGTCCGTCTCCGCCACTGAGGCCTCGCCCAGCCGGGGCGAATACTGCATCTCCAAGGCGGGCCTCGCGATGGCGACGCAGCTCTGGGCGGTGCGCCTGGCCGCCGTCGACATCCCCGTTTACGACGTCCGCCCCGGCATCATCCGCAGCGACATGACGCGGGGCGTGGAGGAAAAGTACGACCGGCTCATCGACGAGGGACTCGTGCCGCAGAGGCGCTGGGGGCTGCCTGAAGACGTGGGGAAAGTCGTCGCCATGCTGGCGCGCGGCGACCTGCTGTACTCTACCGGACAGGTCATCATGGTCGACGGCGGCCTCACGCTGCGCCGGCTCTGAACCCCGTCACGACGAAGGAAATCATCTTACGGAGGCATCGCATGGAAACGCAAGAACGGCTCCGGCTTACCCCGGCTCAAATCGAACAATATCACCGCGACGGCTACCTCGTCGTACACGATCTGCTGACGGACGAGGAGGCCTCGGCCTTCGTGGCCTACGAGTCCGCGCCCCGTCCCGAGGGGTGGCGGCAGAACCTGCGGCACCACGTGGACGACGCGCGCTGGCGGCACCTCGCCACGCACCCGAACGTCACCGGCATCGTGCAACAGCTCCTCGAAGCGCGCCCGATGATCGTGCAGACGATGTATCTGGAGAAGCAGCCCGCGGGCGAGGCGGACAAAGGCGGGCAGGGCGTGGCCCTCCACCAGGACCTCCACTACCTGCCCTGCGCGCCCGAAAAGCTGATGGCCTGCTGGCTCGCCCTGAGCGATACCGACGCCGAAAACGGCGGCCTCTGCGTGGTACCCGGCAGCCACCACCACGGCCTCCACACCACCCACAAGAACGAGAACGCCGACGAACACGACGCCTGGGAAGTCGAATACGGGATGCGCGACCAGGAGGGGAAGGAGTGGACCGAGCGGATGTACTCGTTCGAGATCGACGGCCTCGACCCCGACGATGTCGTGCGGCTGACGGTGCCCAAAGGCGGCGGCGTTTTCTTCACCGGGCTGACCATCCACGGCTCCTACGCCAACCGGTCCACCCACCGTGTGCGCCGCGCGTTCGCCACGCACTTCATCCCGGAGGGCGCCTGGATGTACCGCACCGACGTGCAGGACGTGATGCCGGCCCTATGAGACGAGCCGACGAAAGGACGAGTGGACGAGCGGACGAGGCGTATTCCTTAAAGTCTAACACTCCTCGATTCGTCGTCTCGTCGATTCATTCCCTAAGCCCCGTTCAGCAACAAGAACGATAAGGAAACAGATGGATAAGCCAATTCTGACCACGACCGTCGGCTCCTACCCGGTGCCGGACTGGCTGGCGGCCCTGCCGAGTGAACAGGCCGTCATCGACGCCACGCGCGTCGTCTTTGACACGCAGCGCCAGGCGGGCATTGACCTGCCCACTGATGGGGAGCTGTACCGGTTCAACGTGAACCATCCTGACACGAACGGGATGATCGAGTATTTCATCGGGGACATGGGCGGCATCAGCCGGCGCGTGGGGCGGTCCGAGTACGAGGCGTTTCAGCAGGCGGGCCACATGCGGTTTCGCGCCAAGCCGGCGGGCGTCGTCATGGGGCCTTTGGCGGAGGGCGGGCTGAACCTGCTGGAGGATTGCCGCCGCGCCGCCGACGTGGCGGGTGGGCCCTTCAAGTTCACCGTCACCAGCCCCTACATGCTCGCCCGCACCCTTCTCGACCGCCACTACGGCGACTTCGAGGCCCTCACGCTCGCCATCGCCGATGTCCTCGCCGGGCAGGTGCGCGGCCTGCCTTGCACCTGCCTCCAGGTAGACGAGGCCAACGTGCCGGGCAGCCCCGAGGGCGCCCCTATTGCCGCCCGCGCCATCAACCGGGTGCTCGACGCCTTCGAGGGCGAGCGCGCCGTGCATTTCTGCTTCGGCAACTACGGCGGGCAGACGATCCAGCAAGGCGGCTGGGCGCCCCTCCTCGAGTTCCTCAACAGCCTCCACGCCGACCACCTCGTCCTGGAGTTGGCCCACCGCCCCGAGAGCGATCTCGACGCCCTCGCCGGTGTTGACGAGCGCATCAAGCTGGGCATCGGTGTGGTAGACATCAAGGTGAACCACGTCGAGACTGCCGACGAGATTGCTCGGGCCATCGAGAAAGTAGAGGAAAAGGTAGGGCCGGGGAGGGTCCGCTACATTCACCCGGATTGCGGCTTCTGGATGCTCAAGCGCTCCGTCGCCGACCGCAAGATCGTCGCCCTCGCCGAGGGCCGGGACCGCTACCTGCAAAAGCTAGAGGCGATGGCCGAGGGGCGCGACGTGTACCTCGGCGTGTGACCCGTCGTTGGCCCCTGTTGCCGCAACCCAATGCAAAGAACATGCTTGATCGGGACCTGATCGAACAGGAAAACGACGCCCGCGACGCGGCGCACCAGCGCGACTTCGAATACACGGCAGAGCGGCTGGAACGCGACGGCCTCGACGCCGAGCGGGTGGTAGCCGAGGTGGCGGCATTCGAGGTGGCCGTGCCGTCGTGGGCGCTGGGCACGGGCGGCACCCGGTTCGGGCGCTTCCCCGGTTTGGGCGAGCCGCGCGACGTCTTCGAGAAGATGGAGGATATCGCCGTCATCCACCAGCTCACCGGAAGCACGCCGCGGGTGTCGCTCCACATCCCGTGGGACGAGCCCGAGGACGTCGCCGCCCTCCGCCGCCATGCCGAGGGGCTCAACCTCGGCTTCGATGCGGTCAACTCCAACACGTTTCAGGATCAGGCGGGGCAGGCGCACAGCTACAAGTTCGGCTCGTTCAGTCACACTGATGCGGCGGTGCGCCGGCAGGGCGTCGCGCACACCCTGCACGTCATCGAGGTGGGGGAGGCGCTCGGCTCCGGGGCCATCACCGTCTGGCTGGCCGACGGCAGCAACTTCCCCGGCCAGATGCACCTGCGCCGCAGCTACGAGCGCGTGCTGGGGTGTCTGGAAGAGGTCTACGCCGGGCTCCCCGAGGGCTGGCAGCTCTACACCGAACACAAGCCCTACGAGCCGGCTTTCTACGCCACCGTGGTGCAGGACTGGGGCTCCTCCCTCATGCTGGCGCAGGCGCTCGGCGCGCGCGCCCGCTGCCTGGTGGACCTCGGGCATCACCTGCCCAATACGAATATCGAGTTGATTGTGGCGCGGCTCATCACGGCGGGCAAGCTCGGCGGCTTCCACTTCAACGATTCCAAGTACGGCGACGACGACCTCACCACCGGCTCCATCAAGCCCTACCAGCTTTTCCTCGTCTTTAACGAACTGGTCGATGCCGCCGTTGAAGGCGCGGCGGATTTCGCGCCTGACTATATGATCGACCAAAGCCACAACTTGAAAGACCCGCTTGAGGCGCTGTTGCAGACGGTGGAGGCGTTGCAGCGCGCCTACGCCCGGGCGCTCCTCGTGGACCGCGAGGCGCTGGGAGCCTACCAGGAGGAGAACGACGTGCTGATGGCCGAGCGGGCGCTTCAAACTGCTTACGAACGTGATGTCTCCGCCCTCGTCGCCGAGGCGCGGCGGCGGCAGGGTGGGGCGCTTGATCCCATCGCCACGTTCCGTCGGAGTGGCTACCGGCGTGCGAAGGTGTCGGCCCGAGAGCACGGCGCCTACGTCCCGCCGCAGAGCTTATAGGTGGGGCCACCCAGTCAGCTTGGCGAAGGCGAGGAGGTCTCCCAGTCCTTCAGCAATCAACATTCATCATTCGTCATTCAAACAAGACGTCTTGAGAAAGCAATAGGCCACGTTTTCATGGCAAAATCCACGCAGCACCTCGCCTTCGACCTTGGCGCTTCGAGCGGGCGGGCCATCCTCGGCACGTTCGACGGTGAGCGGATGGCGATGGAAACATTGCACCGCTTCGAGACGCCCCTCCTGTCGGTGGGCGAGCGGCTGTCCTGGGATCTGGAAGCCCTCTGGGAGGAGATTTACACAGGGCTTGCGCACGCCCTCGACGCAGCGCCCAGCCTCCGCAGCGTCTCGGTCGATTCCTGGGCGGTGGATTACGTCCCCCTCGACGAAGCGGGGGCGCCGCTCCGCAACCCGTACTGCTATCGCGACCCGCGCACGGCGGGGGTGATGGAAAGCGCCCTCGCCCGGGTGTCTGCCGCCGAACTCTATGCCATCACCGGCATCCAGTTTCTGCCCTTCAATACCCTCTACCAGGTCCTCGCCGACCGGGAACAGGAGCCGGCCCTCGTCAAGCGCACGGCCACGCGGCTGCTCATCGCCGACTATTTCAACTACCGCCTGAGCGGGCGCGCGGCCCTCGACCTGTCGAACGCCAGCACCACCCAGCTCATGGACGTGCGGCGCCGCACCTGGTCCGAGGAGCTGATGCAGCGCTTCGGCCTTGCCACCGGGCGCTGGCCCGAGATCGTGCCCTGCGCCACGCGCCTCGGCCAACTGCTTGAGCGGCCCGGCGTCGAGGTGGTGGCGGGCTGCTCGCACGACACGGCGTGCGCCGTGGCGGCCGTGCCGGCGGAGGTGGGGACGCGGTGGGCCTACCTCAGCAGTGGCACCTGGTCGCTCCTGGGGGTGGAGCGCGCTGAACCGATCCTCTCCGACGCCGCCTGCCGGGCCAGCTTCACCAACGAAGCCGGCCTCGACGGGACCATCCGCTTCCTGAAAAACATTACCGGCCTGTGGGTGCTGCAGGAGTGCGAGCGAGCATGGGCGGAGGCCGGGGAGACAACCGACTACGATACCCTGCTCGCCGAAGCCCATGCCGCGCCCGCCAACGGCGCCGTCGTCGATCTGGAGGAGCCTGGGTTTGCGCAGCGCGGTGCGATGCCGGAGAAGCTGCGGGCCTCCTGCCGTGCTGCACACGGCCTGCCCATACCGGAGACAAGAGGGGCGATGGTGCGCCTCATCCTGAAGAGCCTCGCGGCGACCTATCGAGACCGGCTGCGCCAACTCGAAGCCCTCACCGGGGAGCCAGTAGAGGTGCTGCACGTCGTCGGGGGCGGGTCACAGAACGCCCTCCTGTGCCAGTGGACCGCCGACGCTTGCGGCTGCCGCGTGGTGGCCGGCCCGGCTGAGGCGACGGCGCTGGGCAACCTGCTCGTCCAGGCCCGCGCCCTGGGCGACCTGCCGGCAGAACGCTCGCTGCGTGCCGTGGCGCGGGCGGGCAGCGCACTGGCGGTCTATGAGCCGCGCTTCACACCTTAACGCAAGAACGAAATAGCGCATACAACAATGGAATTGCTGACGGCAGAGTTCAAGCACGTAGCGAACCTCTGGGACGATGAGGTAGCCGAGCGCCTCGACCCGCTCGGGCGCCTCGTGTACCGCTCCAACCTGCTGGGCCAGGACTGGCGCATCACCAACACGGGGGGCGGCAACACCTCTTCCAAGCTGAAGGAGACGGACCCCCTCACAGGCGAAACCGTGGAGGTGCTGTGGGTCAAGGGCTCGGGCGGCGACCTGCGGACGGCCTGGCGCGCGAACTTCGCCTCGCTCTACCAGGATCGGTTGATAGCGCTGCAAGCCGTCTATGCCGGCATGGGCGACCGGTGCCCTAA
>JAHEMB010000436.1 GCA_024643915.1 Rhodothermaceae bacterium
GAGATCGCCACCGCACCGCCGTGGCTGGTGCCGGAGGCGCTGAAGCTGGATTACGACCTGTTCTACTTTCGCGTCCTCACCCTCTCGCAAAACTGGATCGAGGTCGTCGTCAACACGACCGCGGGGGAGCGGCGCTGGGCGGATCGGCACGCCGTCACCTTCCACCCCTGGCCCGATTTTCTGCTCAACGTCGCCGCCGTCGAAGTGCTTGATACGGCGGCGAACCCTGTCCGCATCAAGCCGCTCGACCACGCCAGTGCCGTTGCGAACATGCCGGGGCCACTCCTCCGCCCGCTCGCTCTTCAGGATGCGTGGATGCTGGTGGTCCCCGCCGAGGCCGCCGGCCCCACCGGCTGGATCCGCTGGCGCGACGCCGACCGGCTGCTGATCGAATATTCTCTCTTGATGTGAAGAGGGGCGAGCGACGTCTGCTCTGTCGATTCTAACAGGCACTGTTGCCGTACTTGTATTTAATGGATACATGGGCTATCGTACTAGCAGCCTATTCCTGAAAGTCCTGCCGGTAGTGCGACGGCATCCGTGCCCATGAGGCCGTTCTTCCGACGCGCGCTCGTTCTTCTCCTCTGCTGCCTCGGCGTGGGGCCGGCCCTCGGCCAGGCGTCGGGGGCGCCGCCCGTGCGCTTCGAGCGCGTCGAGCACGAGACGGGACCCTCGCACAACACCGTCTTCGCCATCACGCAGGACCGGCAGGGCTTCCTCTGGCTCGGCACGCTCGACGGCCTCAACCGCTTCGACGGCTACGAATTCACCGTCTACCGCCACGATCCCGCCGACACGACCTCGCTCGTCCACAGCATGGTCAACGCTTTGCTCGAAGATGGCGCCGGGCGGCTCTGGGTGGGCACCGAGGGCGGCCTCGACCGGTTCGGCCGGGCGCGGGGGCGGTTCGTTCATTACCGCCTCGGCCAGGCGGCGCGCGAGGTGACGGTCCTCTATGAAAGCGCGGACGGCAGCGTGTGGGCCGGCACGGACGGCGGCCTCTTCCGCTATGAGGCGGCCCAGGACCGCTTCGCCCTGGTGGAGGAACTGGGGCGCGCGTGGATCCACGGCGTGGCGGAGGACGCCGAAGGCCGGCGCTGGGTGACGCGCAAGGTGGCGGGGGAGTGCTGCGGGCTGTTCGTGAGCACCCCCGACGCGCCCGCCTTCGCGCCGGTCTTCCTGCCGGATACGCCGGGCGCGCCATCTTATGCGCCCAAGCAGGCGACCCTGCTGGTGGACCGGGCCGGCGCGCTGTGGATGGGCTCCGCACGTCTTGGCCGGTTTGACACGGTGACGGGCCGGTTCCCGCAGCCCCTTCCGCCCCGCTCGTCCGAGCTGGTCTGGACCCTCATCGAGGGACGGGACGGCACGCTCTGGATGACCGGCATCGAGGGCCTCGTGCGGCTGGACCCGGCCACGGGCGCCCCCACGCGCCACGCCGTCGACCCGGACAGCCCCGACCGGTTGCAGGAGCAGGTCGCCACCGTTTATGAGGACCGCGCCGGGACGCTGTGGGCGGGCACCTACGGGGGCCTCTACCGCTACGACCGGCGGGCCAAGCCCTTCACCCACTGGGCGCACGACGCGGTCAACCCGAAGAGCTTGAGCGGCAGCATTGTGATGGCCGTTTACGAGGACGCGCAGGGGGGCGTCTGGGCGGGCACCTACGGAGGCGGCCTCACGGCCCTCGACCGTACCGCCGGCACGGTGCGGCACTTCCGCCACGATCCTGCCCGCCCTGCCGGCCTGTGCAGCGACCTCATCGTGGCGATCCACGGCACGGCGGAAGGCCGGCTCTGGCTGGGAAGTGAGAACAAGCTGTGCGTCTACGAGCCACGCACGGGGCGTTTCGCGTGGCACGCCGCGCCCTCGACCGTCTGGACCATAGCCGAGGGAGGCGACGGAACGCTCTGGCTGGGCGGCCACGAAGGCCTCTACCGCTTCGACCCCGGCACCGGGGCCCTGCGCACGCAGCCGCATACCCGCCGGCCGGTCAATGCGTTCGACCGTCACGTGATGTCGCTGCATCTGGAGGGCGACTCGGTGCTGTGGGTCGGGACGGGGTTGCAACGGCTCTACCGGGTCAGCCTGGCGACGGGCCGGAGCCGGGCCTACCCGCTCCTTACCGATGACGGGCGCGTGCTGCAAGGACAGGGCATCTGGGTCATCCATCCGGGCCGCGACGGCGCCTTCTGGCTGGGCACCGCCACTGGCCTGACGTGGTTCGACCCCGGCACGGAATCCTTCCGGCACTACTTCGAGCGCGACGGCCTGCCCGGCTCCGTCGTCTACAGCCTCCTCGAAGACGCCGAGGGCCGCCTGTGGCTGGGCACCAACCAGGGCCTCGCCCGCTTCGACCCTGCGGCGGAGACGTTTCGCACCTACGACGTGCGTGACGGCATCGGCAGCACCGAGTTCAACCGGCGCGCGGCCTTCCGAAGCTCCTCCGGCGAGTTCTTCTTCGGGGGGATGAACGGGCTGACGGCGTTCTTCCCCGAGCAGATCCGCGATGACGATTACGTGCCGCCTCTCGCTTTTACCCGCGTCCAGGCCTCCAACCGCGAAGGCGTGAGCGAGATTAACCCGTTCGGCCTCGACCGCCTCGTGCTCTCCTACCGCGACTATTTCTTCTCGTTCGAGTTCGCCGCGCTCAGCTTCGCCAACGCCGAGCGCAACCGGTATGCTTATCGCCTCGAAGGCTTCGACGAGGACTGGGTGGAGGCGGGCACGCGCCGCTTCGCTGGCTACACCAACATCCCCCCCGGCGACTACGTCTTCCGCGTGAAGGGGACGAACAGCGACGGCGTGTGGAACGAGGAGGGTGCGGCGCTGCGGGTGACGATTACGCCGCCGTGGTGGGGCACGCTCTGGTTCCGCCTGCTGGCCCTGGGCGCCGTCGCCGGCCTGCTCGCCCTCGTCTACCGCGCCCACGTCCGCCGCCTGCTCCAGCGCGAGCGCCTCCACCAGCTCGCCCAGGAGAAGCAACGCAGTGAGGAAGAGGCCCGCCGCCTGGCCGAACTCGACGCCGCCAAGAGCCGCTTCTTCGCCAACGTCAGCCACGAGTTCCGCACCCCCCTCACGCTCATCCTCGGACCCCTAAAAAAGCTGGAGGCAGAGGTAGGCCACCAGCATGAAGCCGTTCATAGCATCCGCCGGAGTGCCCGCCGCCTGCTGCGCCTCATCGACCAGCTCCTCGACCTCTCGAAGCTCGAAGCGGGCCGGCTCGCCCTCGACCCGCAACCCGGCGACCTCGCTGCCCACCTGCGCCGTCTGGTGCGCACCTTCGCGCCCCTCGCCGAGCGCCGAGAGATCACCCTCTCCTTCCGCGCCCAGGCCGAGACGTTCCCCGCCGCCTTCGACGCCGAGAAGGTCGCCACTATCGTGGGCAACCTCGTCTCGAACGCGCTCAAGTTTACCCCCCAGGGTGGCAAGGCCCTCGTCACCCTCTCCGAGAGCAGAACAATCCTAGACGAGGACCGCGTTGCCCTCACGGAGATCGTGGTGAAGGACACCGGGCCGGGCATCCAGAAAGAAGCCCTGCCGCGTATCTTCGACCGCTTCGAGCAAGCCGGGGGCGCCCCGCGCGACGGGCAGCAGGGCACCGGCATCGGCCTGGCCCTGGCAAAAGAGCTGGCCGAGCTCCACGGCGGCGCCCTCCTCGTCGAGAGCGAGGTCGGTTTCGGCTCGGCCTTCATCGTCCGCCTGCCCCTCGAACGGATAGAGGAGGTAGCGGAGAGGAGAGAGGAGGGATTGAGGGTCGCGCCTGCTGAGAACGGCGAAGCCCTCGAAGCGGTAGAAGCCGGTCCTTCAACTTCCTCACTGTCCGGCAGCACCCACTCCGCACTCCACACTCCGCATTCTACACTTCTGCTGGTGGAGGACAATGCCGAGGTGCGGGCGCTCCTGCGCAACCTGCTCCAGGATGACTACCGCATCCTCGAAGCCGCCGACGGCGAGGAAGGACTGGCCCTGGCGCGGGAGCACACGCCCGACCTCATCCTGAGCGACGTGATGATGCCGAAGATGGACGGCGTGGCGCTCTGCCGCGCCCTCAAGGCCGACGCCAACCTCGCCACCATCCCGGTCGTTTTGCTGACGGCGAAAGCCTCCGACGAGGCGGCTGTGGCGGGGCTCGAAGCCGGGGCTGACGCTTACGTGACGAAGCCCTTCCACGCCGAGGTGCTGCGGGCGAAAGTGGCGGGGCTGCTGGCGGCCAGGCGGCAGATGCGGGAGCGGTTCAGCAGGCAGCTCATCGTTCCGGCCAGCGGCATGGTGGTGACCTCGGAGGAAGAGGTGTTTCTGCAAGCGGCGCTCGGCGCCATTGAGGGGCGGCTGGGGGAGAGCACGTTCGGGGTGGGGGCGCTGGCGGCAGAGGTGGGGCTGAGCCGGAGGCAGCTGGAGCGGCGGTTGAAGGAGGCGACGGGTCAGACGCCTGCGGAGTTGATCCGGCAG
>JAHEMB010000437.1 GCA_024643915.1 Rhodothermaceae bacterium
TCGTGCGTCAGCTCGTGGAGTTGCACGGCGGCGCCCTCAACGTCGAGAGCACGGTAGGCGCCGGCACCACGGTCACGGTTCGCCTCCCCGCGCGCCCGCTCGTGGACGCCGCGCCGAACGAGGCTTCACCGCCGGCGCAGGCCGCCGTGCTGGCCGATCCGGCGCAGGCCGCCGTGCTTGCCGACCTGGACGCTCTCACCCGCCCCCCGGATGGCGCCCCCGCTCACACAGTAACGAACGGCGCGGCCCCGGAAGACGAGGCCACGGTGGTGCTCATCGTGGACGACAACGCTGACTTGCGCGCCTACATCCGCAGCCACCTCGACGACCGCTACCACGTCGAGGAGGCCGAAGACGGCGCCGCCGGCCTGATGCGTGCCGTGGATCTCGTGCCGGACCTCGTGCTCTCGGACGTGATGATGCCGAGGATGGACGGCTTCGCCCTGCTGGCGGCCCTCAAGGACGACCCCACGACGAGCCACGTGCCGGTGGTTCTACTGACGGCGAAGGCCGACGCCGAGAGCCGCCTGGCCGGCCTGCAATCCGGCGCCGACGACTACCTCGAAAAGCCATTCGATGCCGAGGAGCTGCGTGCCCGCGTGGCCAACCTCATCGAAAGCCGCCGGCATCTGCGTGCGTTTTGGTCGAAGTCCCTGCTGACGCCGGAGGCGGTGGCGGTGCCCTCGATAGAGACGGCGTTCCTGGAGGCGGTGAAGGCGGCCATCGAGCAGGGGATGGGGGACGCCGGCTTCGGCGTGGACGATCTGGCCGCGGCGGTGGGGATGAGTTCGCGCCAGCTCCAGCGCAAGCTGCGCGGCCTGCTCGGCGAGACGCCGGGTGCGCTCGTGCAGCGGTTCCGGCTGGAGCGGGCCGCCATGCTGCTCCAACAACAGGCCGGCAGCGTCAAAGAGATCGCCTTTGCCGTCGGCTACCGGAGCACCTCGCAGTTCCGCAAAGCCTTTCAGCAGGCCTACGGCATGGCGCCCTCGGCCTATGCCGCCACGCGATAAGGCTTGAGGTTGGTGATGGCCTGTTTCCCTTCCCTGTAGGCGGCGGCCTCTTTCGCCGTAGCGCGGCGCGGCCTCACGTCGGCATCTCTCAGCGCCTGCCCTTCTCTGCGGTGCCCGGCCTGTTGAACCGATCTGCCACGACCTCACTTCTGCGGCACTATTCCACCTGGCCGAGGGCTGTAGGCGCCGCCCGGACCGCTGATGGCCGAAAAACGGCGCACGTTGTCTGGATTGCGGCGGCGTTGTCCGAAAACCGGCGGTGATCGTCGGGCGCCGGCGGTGAGGGCCGCCTATGCTGGGGGTAGCACTTCCCTCGCCCGCTCCCCTGGCCCGATGGCAGACTGCGAGCCCGATCCCTGCTCCGCGCCGAAGCCCGCCCCGTCGAAGGCAACGCAACTGGAGGTAGCGGCCCTGCTGGCGATGCTGGGCCTGCCGCCGGAGGAGCCCGAGGCGGACGAGCGCGCGCCGCCGGAGCCGAAGCAGGCTGATGAGCCCATCCCCCCCATCCCGTCACCCCGAACCAACCCTGAAGGTACACAGCCATGACTACGAGACTACCGAAGCTTTTCGCCTGGATACCTGCACTGGCGCTGGCACTCTGCATAATGGTGCCGGTAACATATGGTCAAACGATCGTTCTGTATGAGAATGATTTCGAGTCGCCCAACGTGCCGGTATCTGTTACGTGCGGTTTAAACCTCAACCAAATCAACATCAATACCGTCTACGGATCGTCCCAGGGAACGTTCGCGCAGATCCTTACCGTGGAGACGGTGATCATCAACGTTCCCGGCTACAGTGATCCGGCAGGGACGGGGGGCAATTACGCTATCGGAATGCTGCGTAGCGTTAATAACGACAGGCTCGCCCTCGCCTTCGACGCGCAAGGCAAGGATTTTATCAACGTCGGGCTCGATATTTCTACGATCTGGCCTGGCGGTTGCGGCGTGCCGGAAAGCCCGGGGGCCTCGACCTTTCGAATCACGCTGAGAGATTCTCCTTCGGGCACCCCCGATTTCGGCGGTACGATCCTTGATCAGGTCGATATCACGGGGACAGCCGGCCCGGATACCCAAACCTACAACTGGACAAACCATGTCGTGGCGCTGGATGCGAGCGGGTCCACGAATAGCAATGTCACCGTGGTCTGGGATCTCATCGGCCAGACTGAGTATGGTGTCTTTGACAATCTCATCATTGCAGCCTCGGACACCCCAGGAGATACTGGCGACAACGCACCGCCGGACGCCGACGCCGGCGGGCCCTACAGCGGCGACGAAGGCGCTGCCATCAGCCTCAGCGGCGCCACCGCCGACGACGACGACGCCGACGACCTCACCTACTCGTGGACGGTCGACAGCGCCCTGTGCACCTTCGACGACGCCTCGGCGCTCAACCCCGACCTGACCTGTACCGACAACGGCATCTTCACAGCAACCCTGAGCGTCGATGACGGCACCAACGACCCGGTCACCGACGATGCTACCGTCAACGTCGCCAACGTCGATCCCGAAGTGGGCGCCGTCACCGTGCCGGTCGAGCCCATCGACGTCAACGATCAGCCCGTCACGGGGGTGAGCGCCCCCTACAGCGACGACGGCGCCAACGACACCCACACCTGCACCGTCGACTACGGCGACGGCACCGGAGCCCAGGCCGGCACCACCGACGGTTCGACCTGCACCGGCCCCGACCACACCTACGCCGAGGCCGGCGTCTACGAGGTCACCGTCGAAGTCACCGACGACGACGACGGCACGGGCAGCAACACCGCCACGACGTTCATCGTCATCTACGACCCCGACGGCGGCTTCGTCACCGGCGGCGGATGGATCGACTCGCCCGCCGGGGCCTGCCCGGTCTTCTGCGACGACGCCACGGGCAAGGCCAACTTCGGCTTCGTCTCGAAATACAAGAAAGGCGCCTCGGTGCCGACCGGCCAGACCGAGTTCAACTTCAAGGCGGGCGATCTCAACTTCCACTCGACGAGCTACGACTGGCTGGTCATCGCCGTCAAGAAGGCCATGTACAAGGGCGACGGCCGGGTCAACGGCGAAGACGACTACAGCTTCCAGATCAACGCCATCGACGGCGACCTGCAAGGCGGCGACGGGGTGGACAAGTTCCGGATCAAGATCAAGGCGCCCGGCGGCGGGGTGATCTACGACAACCAGATGGGCGCCGGCGAGGACGCCGACCCGACGACGGCCATCGGCGGGGGGCAGATCAAGATCCACAAGAGCGGTGGTGGGAACAACCTCGAAGCCGGGGAGACGGAGGTGCTCGATGAGGGGCCGGCGGCCTACGCCCTGGAGGCGGCCTACCCGAACCCGTTCAACCCGCAGACGACGATCCGCTTCGACGTGCCGGAAGCAGCAGAGGTTCAGCTGGGTATCTACGACGTGCTGGGCCGGCAGGTGCGGGTGCTAGTTGATGGGCAGATCCCGGCAGGCACGCACGAGATGGCGTTCGAGGCGGGTGGCCTGCCGAGCGGGACGTACCTGGTGCGCCTGGAGACACCGGCGGGTAGCTTCGTACAGACGATGCAACTGGTGAAGTAGCCCACTCAGAAACATACCGATCCGCTCACCAAAAGCCGAAAGGCCCCGCTCGGCCACGTGCCGGGCGGGGCCTTCGCTTTGCCCGTTACGGAAACAGGGTGCCAGGCCCCATAATCTGGACGCCAGAAAGCACTCTGTGTTGTTCGTCAGAAAGTAGGATGTGAAGCAGCGGGGCGTACTCTGCCATATGTGCAAAGTATCCGACAAGGTACATTGCCTCTGCTTCTGCTCTGACAAAGTCGTCAAAAAGGATCACGCGCGGCTTCGGAGGCTGGGCAGGGGAAATAGGAAAAGCCGCAAGCGCCCTTCTAACGGGCACTTGCGGCTTTTTGCCGTAGTGGAGATGCCGGGAATCGAACCCGGGTCCGAATGGAAGCACAAGTCAGGCGTCTACATGTGTAGCCGGTCTTTTAAGGCTCCCCCGTACCAACAGCCAACCGGCAGGGCCTGGCACGGGCAAAGGCTGATCAGATTTCGCTAGCAGTGATGCAGCCGGTATCACCCCTAGCTAGTCCACCTAAGTCGGTGCCTCAAGCACGCCAATGGACGAGCCTTGCTTGAGACAGATGGCGAGGGTTGGTTACGCCGCCATCGCGTACGAGTAATCGTTCGCAGTTACGTGGTTTCTCGGCAGTTTATACGAGCTTGCCAAGAGGCTCGACACGCAGCCTGCTGCACCTAGCCACTCGTCGAATCCAAAACATCCCCATTTATGCAAAGAACAGGGCTCAGAAGAGCCACCCTAATAAACGATAAGCCCCTACACGTGTTCCTTTCGAGACAAACGGGATTATTGCCGCGCCATCCTGTCTCTTTCGAAAGGCGTGCCGACCCTTTTCAGCCCTTGCGCCTCAAAGGCCTCATTGAGATCTGAAAGGAG